>DASWUP010000031.1:0-8713 GCA_036401635.1 Steroidobacteraceae bacterium | reverse complement strand
TGGTGGTGGCGCACTTCATAACGGAGTGGGCTGACGGTTAGCTTGTTTCTCGCGACTTAAAGAAGTTCTACGGCACCAGAAACCCATCTCCGGATGACCCCGGGATGGGTTTTTTGTTGTCCCGATCGAAATTGGAGTCCTGAGCGTTGCAACCACCCTTCGATATAACCGGTGATCTCGACACACCGGTGTCGGCGTTCATGAAGCTCGCCGCGCTCGAGCCGCGCTTTCTGCTCGAGAGCGTCGAGGGCGGCGAGCGGCTCGCGCGCTACTCGTTCATCGGCTTCGGCGACGCACTCGAGGTGCGCCTCGATGGCGCGGGACTCGCGATCGGAGCGCAGCGCCACCCGCTGCCCGCCAGCGGCGCAGAACTGCTGTCCGGGCTGCGCAGCGCGCTTGCGCAGGCACCCAAGCCGCAACCGGACATTGCCGGCGTACCGCTCGCGGGCGGGCTCGTCGGCTATGCGGCCTATGATGTGGTGCGGTACTTCGAGCGCCTGCCGGCCCGCGCAGGCGCTGTCAGCACCGTGCCGGCGCTGCACTACGTCGCGCCGCGTTCGGTGCTGGTGTTCGATCACCTCACGCGCGGCATCGCGCTGCTTCATGCTGGCTCGGAACAAGAGCGCCGTTCGCTGCGCCAGGAAGTGGTGCGCGCGCTGCGCGGCGCGGTGCCCAACGGCCGGCGGCCCGGCCGCTACGCGCCGCCGACCGCCGCCTACACACCCATGGACTACATGGCGGGCGTGCGCCGCACGCAGGAGTACATCGCCGCGGGCGATGTCTACCAGCTCGTGCTCGCCAGTCGTTTTTCGGGCCAGCACGAGCTCGACCCGTTCCAGGCGTATCGCGCCCTGCGGCTCATCAACCCCTCGCCTTACATGTATTACTGCGCGCTCGGGGACGTGGCAGTCGTCGGCTCGTCTCCCGAGGCGCTGGTGAAGCTCAACGGGCGGCGGGCACAGCTGCGTCCCATCGCCGGCACGCGTGCGCGCTCGGCGGATGCCGCCATAGACCGCGCGCGCGAAGCCGAGCTGCTCGCCGATCCCAAGGAGAATGCCGAGCACGTGATGCTGGTGGACCTGGCGCGCAACGATCTTGGGCGCGTGGCCCAGGCCGGCAGCGTGCGCGTCGAGCCCTATCGGGCGATCGAGCGTTACAGTCACGTCATGCACATGGTGAGCGGCGTGCAGGGCGAGCTGGCCGCGAAGCGCGACGCGTTCGATCTGTTCGCCGCGGCTTTTCCGGCGGGCACGCTGGTGGGTGCACCCAAAGTACGCGCGATGCAGATCATCGATGAGCTCGAGCCGGTCAATCGCGGCCTGTATGGGGGCACGGTGGGCTATTTCGGCGCCCGCGGCGACATGGATCAGGCCATCACCATCCGCACACTGGTGTTCAGCGGCGATGAGTACAGCTACCAGGCCGGCGCCGGCATCGTCGCCGACAGCGTGCCGCAGAGCGAGTACGAAGAGGTGTTGGCCAAGAGCGCGGCCCTGGTGCGCGCGCTCGAGCTCGCGCAGGAGGGATTGTGAAGCCGCGCCTGCTGCTGATCGACAACTACGACTCCTTCACCTACAACCTGGTGCAGGCGTTCCTGGTCCTCGGCGCGGAGGTGAGCGTGTACCGCAACGACGCGCTGACCCCGCAGCAGGCGCAGGCGCTCGCCCCCTCGCACCTGTGCATCTCTCCCGGCCCCGGGACTCCGTACGACGCGGGCGTATCCATGGACATGATCCGCGCGTTTGCCGGGCGCATCCCGGTGCTCGGCGTGTGCCTCGGGCACCAGGCGATCGTGGAGGTGTTCGGGGGCAAGGTCGTGCGCGCCGATCGGCTCATGCACGGCAAGACTTCGCTCGTGCGTCACGATCAGCGCACGCTGTTCGAGGGTCTGCCGCAGCCGTGTGAAGTGGGGCGCTACCATTCGCTGATCGCCGCTCCCGCGACGCTGCCGGCGGAGCTCGGGGTGAGCGCGCGGACCGCGGAAGGGGAGATCATGGCGGTGCGCCATGCTGCGCTCGTGGTGGAGGGCGTGCAGTTTCATCCGGAGAGCATCCTGACGCCGGATGGTCCACGGCTGCTGGCCAATTTCCTGAAGTACACGGCAGGTGAGCGCACTCAGCAAGCCACGCCCGGAGCGGACCATGCCGCTTCCGCGTGAACTGCTGCAACAGCTGCTCGAACGGCGCGATCTGTCACAGGCGCAGGCCGAAGAGCTGCTCGCGCACCTGACCGACCCGCAGCTGCCGCCGGCGATGGCGGGGGCGATTCTCGCGGCCCTCACCACCAAAGGCGTGGTGGCGGATGAGGTGCGCGGCTTCGCGCAGGCGATGCGCCGCCTCGCGCGCCGTCCCGACATTCCCGTGAACCTGCGCGCCGTCGATATCGTCGGCACCGGCGGTGATGCCTCGGGAAGCTTCAACATTTCCACCGGCACCGCGCTTCTGACCGCCGCCTGCGGCGTGCCGGTGGTCAAGCACGGCAACCGCGCGGTTTCGAGCCGCTGCGGCAGCGCGGACGTGCTCGAGGCGCTGGGGCTCGAGATTCCGCCGGATGGTGCTGCTGCGGCGGCGTGCCTTAAGGCCACCGGCTTCACCTTTTTGTTTGCGCCTCACTACCATCCGGCCACCGCACGCGTCGCTCCGATTCGCACAGCCCTTGGCGTGCGCACCGTGTTCAATATCCTGGGACCGCTGGTCAATCCGGCGCAGCCGCCGCTGCATCTGGTCGGCGCGTTCAACCTGGAGGTGGCGCGGCTCATCGCCGACACGTTCCAGGGTCTGCCCATCGAGCGGACCTTCGTAGTGCACGGCGCCGACGGGTGGGATGAGCCCACGCCCATCGGTCCGTTCACGCTGTTCGACGTGCGGCCCGGCCGCGTCGAGGTGCGCGTGCGTTCGCCGGCGGAGTACGCACTGGCGCCCTGCACCGCCGCGGATCTTGCCGGCGGGGATGCCGCTCACAACGCCCGCTCGCTCAAGGCCGTGCTGTACGGCGAGGATCGCGGCGCGCATCGGGATTGTCTGCTGCTGGGCACCGCGCTGGCGCTCGAGCTCGCGGGCGAGACGCGTGAGCCGCGCGAGGGCATCGCACGCGCGGCCGCCGCCATCGACTCAGGCGCGGCGCGTCGCCTGCTCGATGTGCTGAAGGAGCAGCGGCCAGTTCAGGAGCGCAAGAGGTGAGCGGCGCGTTTCTGGATGAAATGGCGGACGCCAGCCGCGCCCGGGTGCAGGCGGCGCAGCGCACTCGTTCGGAAGCCGCGCTCGAGGAACAGGCGCGGCAGAGCCCCGCGCCGCCGCGGCTGCGCCTTGATCGTTCCGGATTCGATCTCATCGCGGAAGTGAAACTGCGCTCACCGGCGGCGGGGCAGCTGGGTGCGCCGAGCGAGAACCTGGCGGGACGCGTGACGGCGTACGCGCAAGCCGGCGCCGCCGCGATCTCGGTGCTCACGGAACCGCACCGCTTCGACGGCTCGCTCGAGCATCTGGTGAGCGCCACGCGGGCACTCGCGCCGCTCGCCGTGCCGGCGATGCGCAAGGACTTTCTCGTGGATCCCTACCAGGTGCTGGAGGCGCGCGCTGCGGGCGCGGGCGGCGTGCTGGTCATAGTGCGCATGTTGTCGCGGGGCGAGATCGAAGCCCTGCTCGACTGCGCCCGCTCGCTGGGGCTGTTCGTGCTGCTGGAAGCCTTCGACGCGCGCGACATCGAACTCATGCGCGAACTGATCGACGCGCACACCGGCTCCAACCAGCTGCTGGCGGGTGTGAACTGCCGCGACCTCGGCACGCTGCAGGTGGTGCCGCGGCGCCTGCTCGAGCTCGCGCCGCTGCTGCCCGCGCGTGTGCCGCGAGTCGCCGAAAGCGGCGTGGCATCTGAAGCGGATGCGCGGCAGATTGTCGCGGCGGGCTACCAGCTGGCGCTGGTCGGCAGTGCCCTCATGCAGGGGAACGACCCGCGAGCGCTCACCGGGACGCTGCTGGCGGCCGGGCGAGCGGCCCGCAAGGCGCCTTAGATGTGGATCAAGATCTGCGGCATGACCAGCCCTGACGCGGTAGTCGCGGCGCTGGAGGCGCACGTGGATGCGATCGGCTTCGTGTTTGCCGAGTCGTCGCGGCAGCTGACACCACAGGGCGCGGCGCAACTGGCGCAGGGCGCGCGCGGGCGCGTGCGCTGCGTGGCGGTGTGCCGACATCCGACCCCGGCTGCGGTGGCTGAGATCCTGAAGGTGTTCAGGCCCGATGTGCTGCAGACGGACCTCTCCGATCTGGACCGGCTGCGGCTGCCGGCAGGGCTCGAGCTGCTGCCGGTCGTGCGCGCGGGGGATGATGCGCCCGCCACCCTGCCAGGGCGGATCCTGTTTGAAGGACCCGTGAGCGGCAGCGGCGTCGCGAGCGACTGGAATGCCGCCCGCAGCCTCGCACGTCGCACGCAGCTGGTGCTGGCCGGCGGACTCAACACGCGAAACGTCGCCGCCGCTATTGCCGCCGTGCAGCCTTTCGGGGTCGATGTGTCGAGCGGTGTCGAGGTGCGGCCGGGAATCAAGAGTGCGGTCGAGATTGTGAACTTTGTAGCGGCTGCGCGCGCCGCCGAGGACCCCGTATGAGTACACCCGCTGCATCAAGCGATGCCGCCCGCCTGCTCGCCGATCTGATCGCCGGCCGCTTCCCGGACGCACGCGGCCGCTTCGGCCCCTTTGGCGGGCGCTATGTTCCGGAAACCCTCATCCCCGCGCTCGAGCGCCTGGAGCGCGGCGTGCGCGAGCATCTGCACCAGCGTGACTTTCAGGCGCAGTTCACCGAGCAGCTCACCAGCTGGGTCGGCCGCCCGACGGCCCTCACATTCGCGGCCCGCTTGTCGGCGCGCTGCGGTGCAAAGGTGTGGCTCAAGCGCGAGGATCTGGCGCACACCGGCGCGCACAAGATCAACAACGCCCTCGGCCAGGCGCTGCTCGCCCGGCGCCTCGGCGCCAAGCGCATCGTTGCCGAAACCGGCGCGGGGCAGCACGGTGTCGCCAGCGCCGCGGCGTGCGCGCGCCTCGGACTACCCTGCACGGTATACATGGGGGCCATCGACATGGAGCGCCAGGCGCCCAACGTCGGGCGCATGCGCCTGCTCGGCGCGCAGGTCGTGCCGGTGACCACCGGCGATCGCACGCTGCGGGCCGCCATCGACGAGGCGCTGCGCGCCTGGGTCTCGGATCCTCTCGACACTTACTATCTGCTCGGCTCGGTCGTGGGCCCGCACCCCTACCCCTACCTGGTGCGCGAGCTGCAGGCGGTCATCGGCCGCGAAGCCCGCCAACAGATGCTCGGCGCAACGGGCGCCCTGCCGGACGCGGTCATCGCCTGTGTCGGCGGCGGTTCCAATTCCATGGGCGCCTTTCATGCGTTTGTCCCCGACACCGCGGTCGAGCTCATCGGCGTCGAGGCGGGCGGGCGCGGCGCGGGCTTAGGTGACAACGCCGCGACGGTCGCCTTCGGGCGGCCCGGCGTGCTGCACGGCACCTACTCCATGCTGCTGCAGAACGAAGACGGCCAGATCCAGGAGACGCACTCGGTGTCGGCAGGACTCGACTATCCCGGTGTCGGTCCGGAGCACGCGCTGCTGTCAGCCGTGGGACGCGTTCTCTACCAGACCGCAAGCGATGAGGAGGCACTGCAGGCAGTGCGCGTGTTGAGTGAATGCGAAGGCATCCTGCCGGCGCTCGAGAGCGCGCACGCACTCGCGGGCGCGGCCCGCTGGGCGCAGGCGAATTCCGGCCGCTCCATACTCGTGTGTCTCTCGGGCCGCGGCGACAAGGACATGTCCACTCTGCAGCAGACTCTCCTCAAGCCGGAGCGCTCATGAGCCCGCGCGAGCGCATCAGTCAGGCCATCCGCGCCGCCGCTGCAAAGGGCGAGCCAGCCCTCGTGGCCTACCTCACGGCCGGTTACCCGCAGCGTGAGAGGTTTCGCGAGCATGTGCGCGCGCTGGCGGCCGGGGCCGAGGTGCTCGAGATCGGCGTGCCGTTCACCGATCCGATGGCGGACGGCGTCACGATTCAGCGTGCCAGTCTTGCGGCGCTCGCCCAGGGAGTGAGCCTCAAGTGGATCCTTGCCGAGCTGCAGGCGATCGGCGAGCTCAGCGCGCCGCTGCTGCTGATGAGCTACCTGAATCCCTTGCTCGCCTTCGGCGTGGAACGGCTCGCGCAAGCGGCCGCAGGCGCCGGCGTGTCGGGCTTCATCGTGCCTGATCTGCCGTTGGACGAAAGCGGCGAGTTGCGCAAGCGGCTGGATGCCAAGCAGATCGCGCTGGTGCAGATGGTGACGCCGGTTACGGAACCTGAGCGCCTACGGCAGCTGTGCGCGGGCAGCCAGGGCTTCGTGTACGCCGTCACCATGACCGGGACGACCGGCAAGAGTGTCGCCGTGCCCGATGAGCTGCTCGGCTATCTCGATCGCGTGCGGGCGAGTTCCCCGATTCCGGTGTGCGCCGGTTTCGGGATCCGCAGCCGCGAGCAGGTCAAGCGGCTGCGTGGGCACGTCGACGGGGTGGTGATCGGCTCGGCGCTGGTGGAAGTGCTGGAGCGCGGGGAGGATCCGGCGGCGTGGCTCGCGAAATTGCGCTCAAATTAGCACCGGTGCATTGTCTATCGTCGGCAAAGCGCCGATCCTCACGCGCACATGAAGCCCCTGACCATCGCCTCGCGTTTCTGCGGCCCGCCAACCTCCTCGAACGGCGGCTACTTCGCCGGGTTGGTCGCGACGCTCGCGTCCCGGACCCTGGCCGTGCGCCTGTTGAAACCGCCGCCGCTCCAGACGGAGCTCACCGTGAAGGAGCTTCCCGACGGTGCGCTGCAGGTCGTGCACGGGGAGGAGGCGATCGGGGAGGCGCGTCCTGCGGTCCTCAGACTCCAGGCGAAGCCGGCTCCGGATTACCTCGAGGCGGTTGAGGCCTCGCGACGCTATGCGGGCTTTCGCTATCACCGCTTTCCAAGCTGCTTCGTCTGCGGTACCCGACGCGTGCGCGGTGACGGGCTGCGTATTTTCGCCGGTCCGTTGCCCGAGCGCGGCGTGGTTGCGGCGCCCTGGGTCCCTGACGCCTCACTCGACGGCGGTGATGGCAAGGTGCGCCCGGAATTCATGTCCGCCGCGCTCGATTGTCCCGGGTACTACGCGGTCGCTCCCGATGACCGGATGATGCTGCTCGCGGAGTTCACCGCGCATGTCGACCGCCTCGTTCACATCGGGGAGTCCTGCACGCTGGTGGGCTGGCGGATTGGCTCGAGCGGCCGCAAGCACGAGGCCGGTACTGCGATCTTCGACGGCGAGGGTGAACTGTGCGGCCGAGCGCAGGCGCTGTGGATCGAGCCGCGCAGTTCGGGTGAAGTCGGCTCCTGAGCCGCACGGTGCGCAGGCGCCCCTCCCGCGGCGCCCGCCGCACGGCAGCACTCAGCCGCGGCTCAAGCGCAGCATCGCTTCCGGGTAGCGTGCCCCCGCGGTGATGCCTGCCGGAAACACCGCCTCGATGGCGGCCAACTCCTCGGCACCGAGGCGCACCTGCAGCGCACCGAGATTCTCCTCGAGATTGCGCACCCGGCGGGTGCCGGGAATGGGCACGATATGCTCCCCCTGCGCCAGCACCCACGCCAGCGCCAGCTGCGCCGGGCTGCAGCCCTTGGTTTGCGCCAGCGTCTTCACCTTATCGACCAGCGCCAGGTTGCGCGTGAAGTTCTCGCCCTGAAAGCGCGGGCTGGTGCGGCGGTAATCATCGGCGGCGAAGTCATCGGGACTGCGAATCGCACCGGTGAGAAAGCCGCGCCCGAGCGGGCTGTACGGCACGAAGCCGATGCCGAGGCGCTCGCAGGTTTCCAGTACACCGTCCTCCGGATCGCGCGTCCACAACGAGTACTCGCTCTGCAGCGCGGTGATCGGGTGCACGCGGTGGGCACGCTCGAGCGTCTGCGGGGAGACTTCCGAGACCCCGAGGTGGCGCACCTTGCCCGCGCGCACCAGCTGCGCCATCGCGCCCACGGTGTCCTCGATCGGCACGCTCGGATCCACGCGATGCAGGTAGTACAGGTCGATGTGCGCGACGTTGAGGCGCTTGAGGCTCCCCTCGCATGCCTGCCGGACCCGCTCGGGACGGCCGTCGATGACGCGTGCCGTGGGGTTTTCCGCAGCGCGCACGAAACCGAACTTGGTGGCGAGAAAGGCGGCGTCGCGCCGGTCACGCAGCGCACGGCCGACGAGTTCCTCATTGGTGTAGGGACCATAGGCATCGGCGGTGTCGAGGAAATTCACGCCCCGCTCGAGTGCGCGGTGCAGCGTGGCGATCGACTCGGTGTCGTTGTGCGCACCGTAGAATTCGCTCATCCCCATGCACCCCAGGCCCAGGGCGGAAACCCGGGGGCCGTTGCGGCCGAGTGTGCGTGTTTGCATGCGCGCATTCTGCGCCCAACAGTCCGCCGAGCAATACGCAATATGGGAGAGGCCGGTGCTCTTAAGCGGGCGCCGCGCCCAGCATGTGCGCGCTGCGCCACCCGCCGTACTTGTAATAGAGCACCGCCAGTATGGAGGAGAGCACCGAAGACACCGGGAAGCTCCACCAGATGGCATCCACCTGGTACTGGTCGAGAAAGACTTCCGCGAGCGGGAAACGCACCAGCAGGAGCGACAGGGTGAGGATGATCAGCGGCGCCATCACTGCGCCGGTCGCACGCACCACGCCAAAAAGC
>DASWUP010000030.1:0-12407 GCA_036401635.1 Steroidobacteraceae bacterium | reverse complement strand
GCCCCTCTGCCGGTGAAGGAGTGCCGGCCTGTGATCGTGCGGCGCATCGCAGTACTGTACATCCATACAGTATGCTGGTAAAGCCGGTTGCAAGGCTCGCGCCAGCGCGATCTTCAGCTGTGCCGCGAGTGGTCTGCGCTGCGAGCGCCTGGCATCGCTTGCGTGTTCACTTCACCAATCGCAGCGCCAGGGGATAACGATAGTGCGCGCCCTCACTCGCCCGGATGGCGGCGATGAGCGTCATGACCAGCCAGGCGATGAACAGCGCGCTGCCGAGCAGGAAGCCGACGAACACCAGCATCAGGAGCGTACAAACGAGCGCGGCGAGGCTGACCGAGATGTTGAAGTTCAAGGCTTCCTTGGCGTGCGCGGCAACGAAGGCGGACTGATCAGCCCGGGCGATCGAGACCAGCAGCGGTCCCAACACGTTGCCAATCAGCGGAATGACCAGTCCGACCAGCGCCGACAGGTGCGCGAGCATGCCCCAGGTACGCTCGTTCTCCGTCGGCGCCGCGTCGGATGCGGGAGCTTGGGTTGGCTCGTTCATGCGCTGGCCGTAAGCGTAGCACTTCGCCCGCGACCGATATCTACAGCTTTCCCCTGATGCCCGCGAAGACTCCGATGCTCGGCTGAAGAAAACCGACTGGATTTTCGTAGTGCCGGTCAAACAAATTATCGATTCGCCCGAACAGGGCGAAGTGTCGACTGAGATCGAAACTCACGGCGAGATTCACCGTCGTATAGCCAGAGGCGTCGAGGCGCGGGATCGAGAAGTCGCGGTTGCCGTCCACCCACGAACCCACCGCGAGCACGCTTATGTCAAGCAGCAGTGCATCCTTCGCTTGCCACCTCGCGTTCAAGTTGCCTTTGTGTTTTGGGCGACGCAGCAGCTCCTCGTGCAGCACCTGGTCGGTGGCTTCGGTGTAGGTGTAGTCCGCCCGCAGCGTCAACTGTTTCAGCGGCTGGTACGCCACGAAACTCTCCACCCCGCCGGTGGTCGCCCGCCCGACGTTGGCGTAGGTAGTTCCGGTCACGTCGCTCGTTATCAGATCGCGAATACGGTTGTAGTAGTAGGTGACTCCGATCCGGACCGTGTTGCCGCCAAACCCCTGCTCGATTCCGGCGTCGTAGCCCACGCTGCTTTCAGGCTTGAGATGCGGATTCGCGAAAAAGAACGGCGGAAAGTTCTGGAACAGCTCGCTCAATGTGGGTGCCTTGAATCCGGTGCCAATGCTGGCTTTCAATTTTGTAGCCGAATCAGCGCTCACCCAGGCCGGTGCGATCCGATAGGTCACCTTGCTGCCGAATTGATTGTTGTCGTCATAGCGTGCGTTGAGGGCCGAGAACCAGTGATCCGACAGTTGCGACTGCAGCTCCGCGTAAGCCGAGGCGATGCGGATGCTCGCCGAGAGCGGTTGGCTGATCTCATCGCGCGCGTCCTCCAGACCGAGCAGCAGCGTGTGCGCGCTCGAGACCTTAACGGCTCCCTGCCAGTCCGCCTTGAGGCGCTCGCCGGTGTTGAGACTCTCCGGAGTCTGCGGTTGCAGCGTCGCCGTCTGGTTACGCATGAACGCGACCCCCAGGGTCTGATTCAGGACGCCAGCCAATGAGATGAGATGCGCGCTGGCGCGCGCGTAGTACTCGTCGGTATTACTGGCACTTTGCTGTGCGGCCGGAAAAGCTGGAAAGGTACTGAAGTCCTCCCCCGTATAGCGCAGGTGCGTGTTGGTATACCGCGTGATCAGACCCAGGTCGAAGCCTTTGGTGAAATCGAATCCGAGTTTGGCGGATACCGTGAAGTTATCGTAGTAGTCATTATTGCGTCGCTCGCCGGGTGCCAGCGAGTCAGGTGGGGTGACCGGCGTCGCGCCCACGTGCAAGTGCGCTGCGTTTGCACTGTAGTGAAAGGCGTCCTGCGAGCCACTTGCACTGCCGGTTTGGTTGAAGGTATCGAAGGAGCCCGCTTCGACCGACGCCGCGAGCTTCAGCGGCCCTGAGCCCGCCTTCGTTATCACGTTGATCACTCCGCCGATGGCGTCCGAGCCATACAGTCCGCTCTGCGGGCCGCGCAGCACTTCAACGCGCTCGATGTCCTGCGTCAGCAGCTGGCCAAAATCAAACGCCGCGTTGGCGTTGCTGGGATCACTGACATCAATGCCGTCCACCAGGACTTTGGTGTGATTGGAATTGGCGCCACGCATGAACACCGATGTCACGCCGCCCGGGCCGCCCTGCTGCACCACGTTGAGGCCGGGAATATCCTTGAGCACCTCAGAAAACGTGCGCTCCTGGCGAGCCGCGATGTCATCCGCGGTGATGACGGTGACGCTGCTGGCGACGTCCAGTTCCGGCGTCGGAATGCGGGTCGCGGTGATCACGATCGTCTGTAGCGCAGTCGCTGCCGATGGGCGATCAGGAGCGGTTGCGGACCAGGCGGGAACAGCTGCGGAAACCAACAGCGCGGCGCTGACGAGCGCGCGGCGCGCACGGAGACCTGTGGACATGGCAAAGCTCCTGAAATTGCACACACCCGTGCCCGAGGGGTGCGCAGCGGAGCTGGCAGGTGCGCGGTAAGCGAGGCGCGTACCGCCGGACCAGCATCGCCCGCCGCGACGCCCATCGGTAAACGCGTCAGGCCGGTCTCCGGGCTCTCGAGCTGGAGGAAAGCCTCCGGCGGATCGCCTTCCCGCGCCCGTCAGCAGGCGCAGTGGCTCATGTGATCCGCTTGATCTCGATTACCGTTGCGGGGGCAGCGCCGGCTTTGGACGAATCCGCACCGGACTTCCCGTTTGTCCCGTTCCCTCGCACGCGGTGACAGCCTCCGGCCGCCTGCGTTGGAACGGGCACCTCACGCCGCGCGAAGCCTGCCTGCGCTGATCGCCCCCCGTCAAGAGCCCGCGCGCCGGCCGTGCGCATGGCATGATCCGCAGCCCCATGGGATCCACCGAAAACAACGCCGCCACCGCCCGTCTCAGCAGCGTTGGGGAGTGGGTCGCATACCTCGGCGTCGTGCCCTTCGTGCTGTGTCTGGCCGGTGTAGGACTCCTGCCCGACTATGGCGCGCGCGAACTCGCGCAGCGAATCGCGCTCGCCTTGGGGGGCGGTCCTGCTCGCCTTCACAGGCGCGGTGCACTGGGGCCTGGCGCTCGCCGCACGGCTGCCGTGGGAGCCCGCGCGCGCCGGCGGCGCGCTCCCGGCGCTGCTCGGGGCTATCGCGGTGCTGTTGGCTGGACAGCGGGGGCTGGCGCTACTGGTGGTCGGCTTCGGCGGTGGCTGTATGAGCACCGCAGCATTTGCGCACTGCTGCCGCCCGCCTACCTCAATCTGCGGCGCCCTCTTACGCTCGCCACCTGCATACTGCTCGCGCTCACCATGTTCGCTTCCGACGCCACCGGGCTGAACTGACCTCGCTTAGGACGCACGATGGAAGACTTCGTATCCGCGCCCTGGCTGCGCCGGCTCATCACCGCGGCGGTGCTGGCGGGGTTGGTGCTGCTCGGCTTCCGCGTCGTGGAACCCTTCATAGTGCCGTTGCTGTGGGCCGGGATCCTCGCCTTCGTCAGCTGGCCGGGATACCAGTGGCTGCTGCGCGTGTGCCGCGGGCGTCGCACCGTCGCCGCGCTGCTGATGACCACGGCGATGACGCTCGCGGTGATCGTGCCG
Source organism: Steroidobacteraceae bacterium (assembly GCA_036401635.1). Classification (GTDB taxonomy): domain Bacteria; phylum Pseudomonadota; class Gammaproteobacteria; order Steroidobacterales; family Steroidobacteraceae; genus 13-2-20CM-66-19. Next base: position 8,744 of record DASWUP010000030.1, on the reverse strand, counting down.
CTGGCGTGGCTGGCGGTGGTGCTGCGCATCGAGCTGGTGCGCGCCTATCACCAGACGCAGGCACTGCTCGCCGGCGGCCTGCAGCTGCCCCCCGCGGTGCTGAAGTTGCCGTGGATCGGCGATCAGCTGCGCGATCTCGCGGTGCGCGCCGCCTGGGACCCACACGTCCTCGGATTCGAGCTGCGCAAGATCGCCGACCGCTCTTTCGACCAGATCGCCTCTGTCGTCGGCGGTATCAGCCGCAACGTCGTGAAGCTGCTGCTGGCGGTGGTGAGCCTGTTCTTCGTGTACCGCGACGGCCAGCGCTTTTCCGAACAGCTGGCGCGCGCCCTCGAGAAACTGCTGGGTCCGCGTATACACAACTACCTGCTGGCGATCGGGCAGACGGTCAAGGCGGTAGTCTACGGCCTGGTGCTGGCGGCCGCGGTACAGGGGGCGCTCGCGGGCCTGGGCTACTGGATCGCCGGCGCTGGCGCGCCGTTGTTCCTCGCCGCCCTCACCACCGTGTGCGGACTGATCCCGTTCGCCGCGCCGGTGCTGTGGGGCGGTGTCGGGGTGTGGCTGGTGATCAGCGGCAACATGGTGGCGGGCGTGGGGCTTCTGGTGTGGGGCGCGATCGTCATGGGCTGGACTGACCACATCGTGCGCCCGTTCCTCATCAGCCGCGAGGCGCAGATACCTTTCCTGGTGGTGCTGTTCGGGGTGCTGGGGGGGCTCGCCGCCTTCGGGCTGGTGGGCCTGTTCCTGGGTCCCGTCATTCTCGCGGTACTGCTGGCGATCTGGCGCGAGTGGCTGCTCGAGAGCGGGCAGCCGGCTTAGCGCCGCGCCGCCGCACAGTTGAGTAGGCGCGCACCCCAGGGCATGCGCCGCGGCGCGCGCATCTCACGCGCCGAGGAACATCTGGTACGACGGGTTGCTCGTCTCCTCTACATAAGCGTAGTGCAGCTCGTTCAGGTGCTGCAGGAACTCAGGTCGCTCGGCGCAGGGCACCTGGATGCCTGCCAGCACGCGGCCGTAGTCCGAACCGTAATTGCGATAGTGAAACAGGCTGATGTTCCAGCGTGAGCCGATCGCCTGCAGGAACTTCAGCAGCGCGCCAGGGCGCTCCGGGAATTCGAAGCGGTACAGCAGCTCATCGCGGATGCCGCGCGCGTGTCCGCCGACCATGTAGCGCACGTGCAGCTTGGCCATCTCGTCATCCGTCATGTCGGTGACCGCGAAGTCCGCGGCCCGCAGGCTGCGCAGCACCGCATCCTTCTCCTCGCGCCCCTGGGTGAGCGCGAGACCCACGAAGATCTGCGCGCTGTCCGCGGCGGCGTAGCGGTAATTGAACTCCGTAACGCTGCGCCGCCCGAGCACTTCGCAGAAATGCAGAAAGCTCCCCGGCTGCTCGGGAATCACCACCGCCAGCAGCGCTTCGCGCTCGCTGCCGAAGTCGGCACGTTCGGCGACGTGCCGCAGCCGGTCGAAATTCATGTTCGCGCCGCTGTTGATCGCCACCAGGCGCTTGCCGCGCCAGCCTTCGCGCGCCACGTATTTCTTGACGCCGGCCACGGCGAGCGCACCCGCCGGCTCGACGATCGAACGGGTGTCCTCGAACACGTCCTGGATGGCGGCGCAGATCTCGTCGGTGCCGAGCAGCACGATCTCGTCCACCTGGCCGCGACACAGTGCAAACGTCTCCTCTCCGACACGCCGCACGGCCACGCCATCGGCGAAAATTCCCACCCGCTCGAGAGTGACGCGCCGGCCCGCCTTGAGCGAGTCGTGCATGCCGGCGGCGTCCTGCGGTTCGACGCCGATGATCTTGACGCCCGGGTACAGGTACTTGACGTACACCGCGATGCCGGCGAGCAGCCCGCCGCCGCCGACCGGCACGAAGATGGCATCGATGTTGCCGCCGGTCTGGCGCAGGATTTCCACCGCGATGGTCCCCTGCCCGGCGATGACGTCGGGATCGTCGAAGGGGTGCACGAACACCAGATTGCGCTCGCGCGCAAGCTGCAGCGCCTGCTCGCACGCGCCGTCGTAGTCATCGCCGTGCATCAGCACCTCGGCGCCGAGATCGATCACCGCCTGCACCTTGATGTGCGGGGTGGTCTGCGGCATGACGATCAGCGCCGCGATGCCACGCCGGCGCGCGGCGAGCGCGACTCCCTGCGCGTGATTGCCGGCCGAGGCGCACACCACGCCGCGCCGGGCACTCGCTTCGGACAGCTGGGCGATGCGGTTGTACGCCCCGCGCAGCTTGAACGAGAACACCGGCTGCAGGTCCTCGCGCTTCAGCAGCACCTGGTTGCCGAGCCGCCGCGACAGGCGCGTCGCCTCTTCCAGCGGGGATTCGATCGCGACGTCGTAGACGCGCGCCTTGAGGATTCTCTCGATGTAGGGACTCGCCACCTGCAAGAGTCTCGCGTTCGCCGGCGGGGGGAAACGCTACAGCTTAGCGGTGGTGGCGGCGGCTGTCAGCGATTGTCGCTGCCCTTGCGCAGGGCGAAACGATACTGCGCGCGGCCAAAGAGCACCGTGTCGCCGTCCTTGAGCGTGTGGCGGGTGATGCGCCGGCCATTGACCTGCACGCCGTTGGTGCTGTTGAGGTCCTCGATGATGGTGTGCACCGGGCCCACGAGAATGACGGCGTGGTGACGGCTGATGAACTTGGCGTCGATCTGCAGATCGTTGTCGGGAGTGCGTCCGATACTGGTCTTGCGGCCCAACACGTGGACGATCTCGCGCCCCTCCTCGGTGTGGATCAGCAGCCGCCCTGCGCCCTCGGGCGGCGGCTCCGGAGGGGCGGGCGTGTCTACGTCGGAAGCCTGGTGGACGGCATCGCGCAGCGCCGCGTTGGCGGCGGTGTCAGTTGCCGTGTGGCGCGCCTCCTCGAGGGCGCTACGCCATTGAAAATTGGCCTTCTCCAGCTCCTCGATGCGGGCGTTGCGGCTACGCGCCTCCGACTCGAGGCGATTGACGGCATCCTCGGCCGCCCGCAGGTCCTCCTCGAGCTCGCGGGCGCGCGCGACACTGGCGTTGGAGTCCCCCTGCAGCACGCGCACGGCTTCCAACTGTTCCGCGGCGCGCTCCTCGAGCTCCCTGACGCGCGCCTCGGCGGCGGCGATACTGGCGACCTGCGCGTTGCGCTCCTGCTGCGCGGTCTTGAGCGCGCCGCCCCAGTCCTGCATCTCGCGGCGCACGGCCGCCAGCTCGTCCTCGAGCTGCCCGACACGCCGCCGCTCGGCGATCAGCGCCGACTCCAGCTCCGCATTGCGGGTGCGCACCTGAGCGAGCGCGGCCTCGTGGGCGGCGGCCTGTGCCGTCGCGGCGAGCGTGGCGGCGCGCGCCGACTCGACCGCCGCGGTCAGACCCGCACGCTCGGCCTGCAGCCGGCCCAGTTCAGTCTGCTGCGGTGAGTCGCTGCCGCCGTGCTGCACGGCGACGCTCTGCAGAGTGCGCAAGCGCTCGCTGCTCGCGCCGAGCCGGGTGCGGAGCGCGGCGACACTGTCGTGCAAAGCCTGCGCCTCGTGCCGCGATTCGCGCAACTGCGTGTCGCGCTGCGCCAGCGCCGTGGCGAACGAGCTCACCTGCTGCTCGAGGCGGGTAATACGCGTCGTGCGTTGCGCCAGCTCCGCATCCAGCTCGCGCGCATGCGCGTCGCGGCCGATGAGCTCACGTGCGATGCGCGCCAGGTCTCGCTCGCGCTCCTTGGCCTCGCGCTGCAAATCCGTCACCAGCCCTTCGAGGATCATGCGGCGGCTCTCGGCGCTCTGCAGCGACTCGAAGAAACCGAGCGCGCGCGAGCGCTCGAGGTGCAGGTCCTCCATCACGCTCGCGGCGTGGACACGCTCCTGCGCCGCCTGCTCCCGATGCCCGAGCTCGTCTGCGCGCTGTGTGCGAGTGGCGCTCTCCTGCTCCGCGAGCCGGCGCTGCAGCTCCTCCACGCGCGCGCCCGTCGCGCTCACCAAAGCGCGCGCCTGCGCCAGCTGCTCGTCGAATTGCGTACGCGCCCGTTCCAGCTCATCGAGCTGAAAGGCATGCTCGGCACGCAGCTCCCCGAGTTCGCCGTTCAGTTGTGCGGCGAGCTGCTCGGCCGCCGCGCGCGCCGCATACGCCTCGTCGCGGGCGCGTTCGACCTGCGTCAGGCGCTCGCCCTTGCTGGCCAGCAGCTCCTGCGTCTCGCGCAGCTTCGCCGACAGCCCCGACACAGTGACCTCCGCCTGTCCTGCCTCGGTAGCGCCGGCGGGCGGTGGCGCTTCGGCCGGGCGTGCAGCCAGCGGCGGCGCGACCCAGGTGTCGGTCGGGGACTGATGATGCTCACCGGCAGCCGCGTAAGCGGTGGGGTCGAGCACCGGCAGCTCGGCGGTGCGCTCCGGGTCGGACTCGGCGTGGGGTGAGGCGGGTGGTGCTGACATCAGGCACGGGCTCAGCGAGGCCTAAGCTTCCTCCTTCTCGTGGCCGAAAAAGTGTAGCGTCCTGGCGCGCACGCGCCGCAAGCCCCTGAATAAATGTGTGAGACGAATCCCGAAAAATCCGCAATCAGCCACGCAGAAACTCCCGCACCGCGTCCGCCACGCGCGCAGCGCCGGAGGCGAACAGCTCGCCCCCCGGTGACTCCAGCTCGAGCAGGCGCGCCCGGGGCAGCGCCTCGCGCACGCGCCCGGTTGCCTCCCACAGATCATCGCGCGGGCGCAGGACCAGCAGCCGCTGAGTGAGGCCGCGCAGGCGCTCGCGCAGCGGATACTGCGCCGCCGCCTGCGTGGCCCAGCGCAGCCAATCCGGTGGGCGCAGCGCACCATCGGACCCCGGCGGGGGCGCCGCCGCGTGTCCGGGCGCCTCGCGCTCCGCCTCCGTCAACAGTGGTGCGGACACCAGGACGACCCGCCCGATCTGCGCCGGACGCGCGGCGGCAAGCTCGGTGGCAATCAGTGCACCCGCGCGCTGACCGAGCACGTCGAGCCGGCGCAGACGCATGCTGTCGAGAAAGTCGCCGATGGCGGCCGCGTAGTCCGCGATCGCCGGAACGGGCGCTGGGGGGTCTGATTCGCCGAATCCCGGCAGGTCCGGCGCATACGCCGAGCGGTCCCGGCCGGCGAGGCCCAGAAAGTGTGCAAAGACGCGGCCCGACCCCGGCCAGTCGTGCAGGCAAACGAGCGGCGTGGCCTCCTCGAAACCGCCTCCCGGTGGAATCGAATTGTGCACGTGCAGCTGCCCGTAACGGCACTCGAAGTAGCCGCGGCGCACGCGCGCGTCCGCTGCGACCAGGCGGGGGGTGGGGGTTTCCCTACGCATATGATGCAACATACTGCCACGATCGCAGCGGCTCTTGCGCCAACGATCCGGGCGCGTAAATTGGTGAAAGCTCCTGAACATCTTGCGGGAGTCAGGCACATGGGACGCGTACTTGCGCTGCTCACCCTGATGAGTTCCCTGGGCGGCTGCGGACTTGCCGGAACCGGCATGGGCGCGGCGGCGGGGGCCGCGTCGGAGGCGCAGCAGGCGGCTCAGGCGCAGCAGAGCCAAGCGCGCGTGAAACAACAGATCGAGGCAAGTGACCAGCAGGCCGCCGAACAGCGGCGCGCCGCCGAGGCGGAGGGGCGCTAGGCCATGCTGCTGCACAACCTCCAGATCAGAATCAAGCGGCCGCCTTCGAGCCTGCGCGATCTGGAGCTGGTCGAAGGACCCAAACCGGATCTCACGAACGGCACATTCCTCGCCCGCGCGTTGTGGCTGGCGCTCGACCCGTTCCTGTGCGCGCCCGAGGCCGCCGCGCACGACGCAGCGAAACCCGGGGATCTGGTGCCGGCGCATGCCGTGGGCGAGGTGATCGAGTCGCGCCACGAGGTGTTCGGTGTCGGCAGCCACGTGGTGTTCGATTGTGGCCTGCAGCACCTGTGCGTGTCGGACGGCCGGCACGCCCACCTGCTGCACCCCGGGCAGACACCCGCTTCGAGCGCCCTGGGGGTGCTGGGTGCCCCGGGCATGGCCGCCTACTTCGGCGTGCTGCACCTTGCGCGGCTACGCCCGGGGGAGACCGTGCTGGTGTCGGCCGCGGCCAACGCCGCCGGCGCCATGGCCGGTCAGATCGCGATGTTGAAGGGCGCACGCGCCATCGGCATTGCCGGCAACCGGGAGAAATGCGACTGGGTGACGCGCCACGCCCGGCTGTCAGCCTGCATCAACCGCGGCGCGGAGAACGTGAGCGCGCGGCTCAAGCAACTCGCGCCTCGCGGCGTGGACATTTATTTCGACAATACCGGCGGGGAACTGCTCGACACCATTGTCGCAGGGCGCCACCTGGCGCCGGGCGGGCGCATCGTACAAAACAGCGTGAAAGCCGCGGACCCTGAGGCGATCCTCGCCCGCGGCGGCTACCTGCCGGGAGAGCACGGCGTGCAGATGCTGCGCGTCCGGGTCCGCGACTACGAGCACCGGCGCGATGAATTTCTGCGTGAAGCCATCGCCTGGCACGGCGCGGGCCGCATTGCCGCCAAGGATCACGTCGTCGAGGGACTCGTCAACGCTCCGGCGCACCTGCTGCTGGCGATGCAGGGCGGGAACTTCGGCCGGCCGCTGGTCAGGGTCTGAAGCGGAAAGGGCCACCGCACGTTCGCCGCAACGCGCGGTGGCTTTTTAGTGCTGGCTGCCGGATGCGCCTAACGCCGCCTGCCGCGGGCGCGCGCACGCTTGGGACGCGCCCGCCGGGCGCTCTTCTTCGGCGCCGCCCTTCTCACGCTCTTCCTCGCGGACTTCTTCGCGACCTTCCTGCCGCCTGCCTTGCGCTTCGCGGCCTTAGGTCTGCGAGCCACTTTCTTTTTCGCCTTCTTTACCGGCTTCCTCGCCGGCTTCTTCGCTGCGGCGGGCTTCGGCGCTGCGGGGACCGAAGCCGCCTTCGCGGGTCCGGCAGCCGGCTTCGGTGCGGCCGGCTTCGGTGCGGCTGGCTTCGGTGCCGGCGGCTTCGGCACGGTTGCGGGCTTCGCACCGGGCGGCGTCGCGCCCTGACTCATGGTCCGCGGCGCTTCCTGCACAGCGAACGCACCGCCTTGCGGGTCCATCAGCAGCGCGATCCAGCTTCCGCCCGGCACTTCCATCGGCCCGTGCATCAGCCGCCCGCCGCCTGCCTTGGCGGCGACCACCGCGCGGTTGGAATCGGTCACATGCACATAGCTCAGCCATGACGGCGGAGTGGATGGGCCCTGGACGTTGGCCATGCCGCCCACCTGGTTGCCGGCGTGCTCGAAGACCTGGTACACGCCCATGGCACCCCCCATGTCGTGTCCCGGCCCCTTGCGCCAGCCGAACAGCTCACCGTAGAAGCGCACCGCACCCTGCACGTCGGTGGTTGCCAGCTCATGCCAGGAAAACCCGCCCTGCGAGGGCTGCGCGCCCGGTGGCGGTCCGCTGCCCGGCGTGAACAGCGCAAACGTCGCGCCCTGCGGATCCGACAGCACCGCGAAGCGGCCGACGTTGGGAATGTCGGCGGGGGCCTTCAGCACCTTGGCGCCCAGACCCTGGGCCTGGTTGCAGGAGGCGTCGACGCTCGGCGTACCCACGTAGACGAGCCAGTGCGGCGGCGTGCCGGCCGCCTCCTGCGGCAGAGCCATCAAGCCGCCGATCTGCGTCTGTCCGGCCATCCACAACGTGTAGCCGGGCATGCTGGAAGGCTGGGTCCGCCACGGCACGACCTTGGGGTAGAAGGCGGCGGCGGCGCCCGTATCAGTCGTCAACAACTCGTGCCAGATGAATCGTCCACGGATATCGGCGTTGCTCATGATCAGTTTTCCTCTTGTTTGCGAGCGACATCTTCCACTGTCGTCGATCGGCGCGACATTCTGCCTTGCCGCGCGGTCCACTTCCATGACTGTTGCGAGGATTCGTTGCCCGAGCGGGTGCGCTCGCGCCAGATCAGATACAGACCGCTCGCGATCACCATGCTGCCGCCCAGGCACACCCGCATCGAGGGCAGCACGTGCCACACCACCCGGTCGATGGCAATGCCCCACAGGAGCGCGCTGTATTCGAACGGGGCCACCACCGAGGGCGGCGCGGATCGGAAGGCCTCGGTGAGCAGGTACGAGCCGATCGCGGCGAGTCCTCCCAGGGCGAGGAGCCAGCGCCCGTGCACGCGCTCGAGCGCCACCCAGTCGGGCGCGGCAATCACGGCCGCAAATACGGTCATGAGGCTTACGGTCCAGACGACGACGCTCGCGGTGCTGTCGGTGCGCGTCAGCACCCGCACCGCGATGGCGCTCAGGGCGTACGCGATGGCCGAGATGAGGGCGGCGAGCGCACCCCAGGAGACCAGACCCGAGGCGTCCGGCCGCAGCATGGTCAGCACCCCGACCAGACCGAGCAGAATGGCGATCCAGTTGCGAGCGTCGGTGCGCTCCTTCAGCAGCGGCACCGACAGCGCGGTCACGATGAGCGGGGCCGACAGGAACACCGCGTAGGCGTTCGCCAGTGACAGCACCCGCACGGCATAGATGAATCCGCCCAGCACCACGACGCTGAGCGCGCCGCGCAGCATATGCATCGGGAAGCGTCGCGGCTTTAGGTCCCGCCAGCGGCCGCTGAGCAGCAGCGGCAGCAGCATGAACGGCAGCGAGGCCGCGCCGCGCAGCACCGCCACCTCCATGGGCGGGTAGTGCGCCGCCAGGAGCTTCAGCAACGCATCCATGCCCGAGAACGCGGCGACCGCCGCGATCATGAATGCGATCGCGCGCAGCCTGCGGTCGCGCACCGGTCAGCTCGCC
>DASWUP010000029.1:0-6041 GCA_036401635.1 Steroidobacteraceae bacterium | reverse complement strand
CGGGCTCTCGGGCGCGACGCGCCAGCTCGCCAGTCACTGCGTATTCATCGGCCGCCAGGGGGCGGTGGTGCGCCTCGCTCTGGATCCGCGCAATCAGCTGGTGCGTACCGCGGCGACGGAAGAGAAGCTCGCGCAGGCGCTGTCGCGCCATTTCGGCGAGCCGGTGCGGCTCGAGTTTCAGGCCATCGCACCGGGGGCCGAGACGCCCGCGCTGCTCGCGCAGCGCCTCTCTGAGCAGGAGCTGGCTGCCGCGCGGCGCTCGTTCGAGGCCGATCCGGGCGTGCAGGGTCTGCGCGAGCGCTTCGGCGCCACGGTGCTGCCCGATAGCGTGCGTCCGGTAAAATGACCCCACTCCCAATCCCGGCGCGCAGCGCCTGACAGGCAAGTGCTCTCATGCGAGGCAACATCAACGAGCTGATGAAGCAGGCCCAGGCGATGCAGGCAGAGATGCAGAAGGCCCAGGCCGAGATCGGCAACATCGAGGTGGTCGGCGAAGCCGGCGGCGGCATGGTAAAGGTCACCATGAACGGCCGTCACGAAGTGAAGCGCGTGCAGATCGAGCCCGCGGTCAGCAGCGAAGACCGCGAGATGCTCGAGGATCTGATCGCGGCCGCGGCCAACGACGCCGTGCACAAGGTCGAGGCGCGCGTGCAGGAGAAGATGGCGAGCCTGACCGCGGGACTGCAGCTGCCACCGGGAATGAAGCTGCCGTTCTGACGCGCGCACGATGAAGCATTCGCCGCATCTTGGTCGTCTGATAGACGCGTTGCGCGCCTTGCCCGGAGTCGGACCGAAGAGCGCGCAGCGCATGGCGTTTCACCTGCTGCAGGAGGGCCGGCCGGGAGCGCGTGCGCTCGCCGCGGCGCTCGATGCCGCGCTGCAAACCGTGGCGCGTTGCCGGCGCTGCCGCATGCTCACGGAAGGGGAGCTGTGCGCGATCTGCGCAGCTCCGCAGCGCGACGCGGCGCTGCTGTGCGCGGTCGAGTCGCCCGCCGACGTAGTGGCGATCGAATCTTCGGGCAGCTACCGTGGCCGCTACTTCGTGCTCATGGGTCACCTGTCGCCGCTTGATGGCATCGGACCCGAGCAGCTCGGCGTGCATCAGCTCGAGGCGATCCTCGCCGAGGGCGGCGTGCGTGAACTGATCCTGGCTACCAACTCCACCGTCGAGGGCGAGGCGACGGCACATTTCCTGAGCGAGCTCGCCGTGCGGCGCGGCATCCGCGCGAGCCGCATCGCCCACGGCGTGCCGGTTGGGGGCGAGCTCGAGTACGTCGACGGCGGCACGCTGGCGCACGCACTCGCCGGGCGGCAGTCGGTCAGCTAACGCCGGCGCTGCGGCGCGCGCGCCGCGCTCTCCTCGCGCAGCCGGCGCAGCCGCCGGTAGCTCTCGTAGCGGCGCGGGTGCAGCGCACCGCTCTGCGCCGCCGTGCTCACCGCGCATCCCGGCTCGCGCATGTGGCGGCAATCGGCGAAGCGGCACCCGGGAGCCAAGCGTTCCACTTCGACGAAGCCCAGGGTGCGTTCATCGAGTGTCGTGGCGGCGGGCACGAAGTCGCGCACGCCGGGCGAGTCGATCAGTGCGGCGCCGTGTGGCAGATCGAACAGCCGCGCCGCCGTGGTCGTGTGACGTCCTTCCTCCGCGCGCACCAGCTCACCGATCGCGACCTGCGCCTGCGGCACGAGGCAGAGCACCAGCGAGGACTTGCCGACTCCGGATTGTCCAACCAGGGCGGCCACCGCGCCGGGCACCAGTGCGGCACGCAGCTGTGCAAGACCCACACCGGTGCCGGCCGAGCAGCTGAGGCTGTCGTAACCGGCGGCGCTGTACACCGCGAGCTCGGCGGTGAGCGCGGCGTCGATGCCGAGGTCACTCTTGTTCACCACCAGCGTGGCGGGGATTGCGCCGGCGGTGGCCGCCGCCAGGTAGCGGTCGACGATGAACAGATCCGGCTGCGGCAGCGGGGCGAGCACCACCAGCAGCCGCGTGAGGTTGGCCACCACCGGTTCCGCGCCGCCGCGCGCGGTGGCGCGATACAGTGCCGTGCGCCGCGGCAGCACTTCCACGATGTGTACTTCATCGTGGCGTGGATCGACGCGGCAGCGTACGTCATCCCCGCACACCACGCTCAGGGCGCGCCCGAACGGGCGCGCCCGCACTTCCCGGCCGCCGGCGTCGCGCACGAGCAGGTGCCGGCCAAAGGTCGCGATCACGTGTCCAACCAGAGTCTGCTTCATGCGAGCCGGGCCGCGGTCGTCTGCTACACTTGCATTGCCTGTTGCGCGTTCAACACACGCTACCACTACCCACCCGCACATGCCGAGCGGCGACTATCTGGTCTGGATCGATCTGGAGATGACCGGGCTGAAGCCCGACACCGATTCGATCATCGAGATCGCCACCGTGGTGACCGACCGGGAGTTGAACCTGGTCGCGGACGGCCCGGTGCTCGCCATCCGTCAGACCGATGACGTGCTCGCGCGCATGGATGAGTGGAATCAGCGCCAGCACAGCTCCTCGGGCCTGCTGGCGCGGGTGCGCGCGAGCCGCACCAGCGTCGGTGAAGCGCAGCAGCGCACGCTGCAATTTCTCGCGCCACTGGTCAACGCCGGCAGCTCGCCGATGTGCGGCAACAGCATCTGCCAGGACCGCCGTTTTCTTGCGCGCTGCATGCCCGAGCTCGAATGCTTCTTTCATTACCGCAATCTCGACGTCAGCACGCTGAAGGAGCTGGCGCGCCGCTGGGCGCCGGCGGTGGCCGAGAGTTTCGTAAAGCAGGGGACCCACCTCGCGCACGCGGACATCCACGAATCGATCCGCGAGTTGCGTCATTACCGCGCGCGGCTGTTCGCGCCGGCGTACGCCGGGGCCCCCTGACGCTTTAGGACGCTGCGCCGCCTGCGGGCGTCTGCGCGAGGAACAGCCAGGTCTCCACCACCGTATCGGGGTTGAGCGACATGCTCTCGATGCCCTGATCGAGCAGCCAGCGTGCGAGGTCGGGGTGATCCGAAGGACCCTGGCCGCAGATGCCGGCGTACTTGCCCTGTTTGCGGCACGCGCTGATTGCCATGGACAGGAGCTTGCGCACCGCCTCGTCACGCTCGTCGAAGTGCCCCGCCATGATGGCCGAGTCGCGGTCCACTCCCAGGGTGAGCTGCGTCATGTCGTTCGAGCCGATCGACATGCCGTCGAAGTGCTCGAGGTACTGTTCCGCGAGCAGAGCGTTGGTCGGCAGCTCGCACATCATGATCACTTTGAGGCCCTGCTCGCCGCGTCGCAAGCCGTTGTGCGCCAACAGCTGCGTGACCTGGCGCGCTTCCTCCACGCTGCGCACGAACGGCACCATGACTTGTACGTTGACCAGGCCCATGGCCTCGCGCACCCTTCTGAGCGCCTGGCACTCGAGCTCGAAGCAGGGGCGGAACCCGGCATCGACATAGCGCGCGGCGCCGCGAAAGCCCAGCATCGGGTTCTCTTCCTGCGGTTCGTAGCGGCGGCCGCCGATGAGGTTGGCGTACTCGTTGGACTTGAAATCGGACAGCCGCACGATGACCGGCTCGGGGGCGAACGCCGCGGCGATCTGCGCGATGCCTTCGGCGAGCTTTTCCACATAGAAACCGATCGGGCTGGAATAACCTGCCATCTGCGCGCGGATCTGCTCCTGCAGCTCTCCGTCCAGGCTATCGAACTCGAGCAGCGCCCGCGGATGCACTCCGATCATGCGGTTGATGATGAACTCCAGCCGCGCCAGTCCCACTCCCCGGTGCGGGATGTTGGCGAAATCGAAGGCGCGCTCGGGGTTGCCCACGTTCATCATGATCTTCACCGCGATCTTCGGCAGCGCATCGAGCGCGAGCTCCCTGCGTTCGAACTGCAGCAGCCCCTCGTACACGTGCCCGGTGTCGCCCTCGGCGCACGACACGGTCACTTCCTGTCCCTCGCGGATGCGTTCCGTGGCATCGCCGCAGCCGACCACCGCGGGAATCCCCAGCTCGCGCGCGATGATGGCCGCGTGACAGGTGCGGCCGCCACGGTTGGTGACGATCGCGGCCGCGCGCTTCATGACCGGCTCCCAGTCCGGATCGGTCATGTCCGCGACCAGCACCTCGCCGTTTTGCACGCGCGCCATTTCGCCGGCGTCGCGAATGACGCGCGCCGCCCCGGCGCCGATGCGCTGGCCAATGCTGCGGCCGGTGGCGAGCACGCGCGAGCGGCCCTTGAGGACGTAGCGCTGGATGCTGCGGCCGCCGCGGCTCTGCACCGTCTCGGGCCGCGCCTGCAGGATGAAGATCGCGCCGGAGGCGCCGTCGCGCGCCCACTCGATGTCCAGCGGCCGGCCGTAGTGCTCTTCGATGATCAGCGCCTGGCGCGCCAGTGTGAGGATGTCCTCATCGCTCAGGCAGAAGCGGCGCCGCTCGGCGGCGGGCACCTCGATCGTTTGCACGCGCTCGCTGGAGCCCGCCGGCGCATACACCATCTTCACCGCCTTGCCGCCGAGATTGCGGCGCACAATCGCGAGCTTGCCGGCGCGCAGCGCGGGCTTGTAGACGTAGAACTCATCGGGGTTGACGGCGCCCTGCACGACGGTTTCGCCGAGACCCCACGAGGCGGTGATGAATACCACATCGGGGAAGCCCGAGTCGGGGTCGAGCGTGAACATGACGCCGCTCGCGCCCAGATCGCTCCGCACCATGTGCTGCACGCCGGCGGACAGTGCCACCGCTGCATGCTCGAAGCCCTGATGCACGCGGTAGGCGATCGCGCGGTCGTTGAACAGCGAGGCAAACACCTCGTGCATCGCCTTGAGCACGGCAGCCTCGCCGCGCACGTTGAGAAGGCTCTCCTGCTGGCCGGCGAACGAGGCCTCGGGCAGATCCTCGGCGGTCGCCGAGGAGCGAACTGCCACGGCGATGTCGCCGCCCGCGCTCAGGTGGCGCAGCTGCGCGCTCACGGCCGCCGCCAATGCCGGCGGCAAGGGTGTCGCCAGGATCCACTGACGGATGCGTGCGCCGGTCGCCGCGAGCCTCGCCACGTCATCGACGTCGAGCGCGGCGAGCTCGCTGCGAATGCGCGCATCGAGCCCACCCTGTGCCAGGAACTCACGATAGGCGTGCGCGGTGGTGGCAAAGCCGCCGGGCACCTGTACGCCGAGTCTGGCGAGCGCACCGATCATTTCCCCGAGTGAGGCGTTCTTGCCGCCGACGGTCTCGACGTCGCGCATTCCCACCTGCTCGAACGGGATGACGTAGGCCTTCAAGGATGCTCCTGGGGTCAACGCAACGGCGCGTGCTTGCTAGCGCGCGCGCCCGGTGAAACACTGCGGACTCGTCGCACCAGCCGCCTTGGGTACGCCCGCGCCGTGAGCCGTCGAACCGTGTTTTTCGTTTCGGACCAGACGGGTGTGACCGCGGAAACACTCGGCCACAGTCTCATGACGCAGTTCGAGGGGCTGGAATTTCGGCCGGTGACTTTGCCATTTGTGTCGAGCGTTGACAAGGCGCAGGAAGTGCTCCGGCGCATCAACCGTGCGGCGGACGAGGAGGGCCTGCGGCCGATCGTGTTCAGCACGCTGGTGCAGGACGACCGGCGCGAGGTGGTCATGGCGGCGAATGCTCTGTTCCTGGATCTGTTCTCGACGTTTGTTGGTCCGCTGGAGCGCGAGCTCAACACGCCCTCGACGCATCGCTCCGGGCGTGCGCACGGCATTGCCGATCTCGCCGCCTACACCGCGCGCATCAACGCCACCAACTTCGCGCTCGCCAACGACGACGGCAGCGGCGGGGACTACGCGCACGCCGATGTAGTGCTGATCGGCGTATCGCGGGTCGGCAAGACTCCGACCTGCCTGTACATGGCATTGCAATACGGTGTATTCGCCGCCAACTACCCGCTCACCGAGGATGATCTCGAAGCCGGCAAGCCCCCGGCGCGACTCGAGCCGTTCCGCGCCAAGCTCTTTGCGCTCACCATCAAGCCGGAGAGGCTGCAACAGATCCGCACCGAGCGCCGTCCGGAGAGCCGCTACGCTTCGCGCCAGCAG
>DASWUP010000028.1:0-3282 GCA_036401635.1 Steroidobacteraceae bacterium | reverse complement strand
TAGGCATCGACCGTGAGCACGTTGCCGCTGGGCAGGAGCGTCCAGCCTTCTTCATTATTCGTATCGAACTTTCCGGTACCCGTGGGCGTCCACGTCAGCTCTCTCGGATCCAACAGAGCCGCCTGCACCGTGCAGCAATTGCCCAGCATGAAGGTACCGTCGGGCAACACGACGCCCGTGGCATCGCCGATCGTGGTCCAACCGGCCGGTGCATCCACGAGCGTCCATTCGTCCTCCCGTGGATCGTAGATGGCTCCCTGGTTGCTCCACACCGCCTTTAGCTGGTTGTATTCGCCTCCTTCGATGATGACCCGCCCGTCCGGCAGCACGGCCGTGGCGTGATACAGCGGACTGTATCCCGATGGCGTCGAGGCCAACTGGGTCCAGGTGCCGTTCAGGTAGCTTCCAAAAGCGTCCGGAGTCAGCTTCCACCAATCCTGGCAGCCGTCATCGGCCACCATGACAGTGCCATCGGTGAGCAGGATCGGGTTGCCTGGACCGCAGTCTATGTAATCAAGCACTGGCGGTTGATTGGGCAGCATCTGCCACGGCGAACTCGCAGCGCTCGCAGTCGCGGCGCCAGCATTAGCGGGCAGCGCAGCGGCAACCGCGGCAACGGCGCTGGTGGTCTTCTTAGGCGGTAGCGGCTTCAGGACGGGCGACGACAACTGCGCGCCCGCGGATCCAACCCAAGTCAGAAAGGCGATCGCCGCGATCGCCGATAGTTCTCTCCCTCTCATAGAGCCTCCTCATGTACAGGTACGTTGCCTGCATTCTTTGAATTCGGCGCAAAAGCCTATACCTGCGCCGTGATCGACTCAATGGGTTCCAAGCGGCCGAATCGACGTTTGTTAGTGGCGATGCTCCGCCGCGACCAGATCGTTGATGAGGTCGATAAGCTTAGCTTCGCCGCCCGCCTTGGTGACATCGGTGGTGTATTTGCCGTTCACGATGACGAACGGTACGCCTTCGACGCGATAGCGCTGCGTGAGCTGCTCGGCGCGCTGCAGGTTGGAGTTGACCGTGAATGAGTTGTAAGCCTTGGCGAAGTCATCGGCGCTGACGCCGTTCTGGGTGGCGAACTTCTGTTGCACTCTGAACGACTCGTCTTCGCTGTTCCCCGCCAGCGGGATGTGCTGCTGCTGGATGGTTTCGAACGCCTTGGCGATGAGATCCTGGCGCCCCAGCGCGTCCAGTGTGTAGTAGAGGCGCGCGTGCGCGCGGTGCACCGGCTGCCAGATCACCGGGACGCGCACGAACTCGACATACGCGGGCTTGGTTTTAAGCCAGTTCTTGATAAACGGTTCGAGCGCGTAGCAGTGCGGACAGGCGAGCCAGAGCACCTCCATCACTTCCACCTTGCCGGGCGCGACGCTGGTGGGCTGGGCGGGAACCAGGGGCTCGTAGTTCACACCCGGCTTCCATTTGCCATCCGGAAGCTGCGCCCCGGCCGGCAGCTTTGCGATCTGCTCGAGCGACGTGTCGCTGCGCGCCGGTCGCTCGCCTTCGGTGTCGACCGACTCCTGGGAGGCGGTGGCCTGCTGGGTCTCGCTCTGGGCCGACGTAGCGGGCGCTGCGGCCGCGCCTGTCTGGGGTGATGTCGCGGGTTGCGTGTTGGCTGAAGCGCCAGCGGGTGCGGCGGGCGCTGACGTGGGCTCCTGCCGTGCGCAGGCGCACAACGCGAGTACCACCGCCAGGGCAAACGATCGGATCATGTGCGGTCCTCGAATCAGCGCATACCCTGCACGTAGGAGGCCACGTCGCGGATCTGCTCGGGAGTAAGACGTTTGGCGAGTGTGAACATCATAGTGCCGTTGCGGCTCGCCTGGAGTGAATTGGGGCCGGTGTAGCGCGCACCGCTCGCGTAGTCGTTCAGCTGCTTCATGACGTAGACGGACTGCTGCGCGCGCAGGGCGGGGTATCCGGCGGCGAGATTGCCGCGTCCCACCGGCCCATGACACGCGGCGCACGCCGGGACTTCGCGCGCGCGATCCCCGCGCACATACAGAGCCTGACCACCCTGCCAGTATGAGGGGTCGGCCTCCAGCCCCGTGGGTGTCTGGGCCTCGTAGTAGACGGCGAGGTCGTCGATGTCCTGGTCGCTCAAGCTGGCGGCGAGCGGCTGCATGATCGGGTTGGCGCGTACGCTGGAGCGGAACAGCCGCAGCTGCTCGGCGATGTAGACCGCGCTCTGGCCGGCGAGTCGCGGCCATTCGGGATTGACGCTGTTGCCATTCGGGCCGTGACAGGCGGAGCACACCGCAGACTTGGTGGCGCCATCGGCGAGCTTGCCGTGGGTGAATGGCACGTCGGTCGTGGCGGCAGGCGTCGGCGCGACCGCGGCGGCGGGCTGTGCGGGCGGTGCGGCGGCGGGGGTTGCGGCGGCCGGGGTCGTCGCGGGCGCTGTGGCCGGCGCTTGCGCCGCGCCGAGCGAAGGCGCCACAGAACACAGCAGCGTCCCCGCCACGGCGGCCGGCCCCATCCAACTCAGGCTCTGCGGCATTGTTTTCTTTTCCGGCTTGTTCCCGGGATGCGAGGGCGGCGAATTGTACACTACCGCCGTGCTAGCGCTTTCTGACGCGTTGTAAACATGAGCCGCTTTGGCGAGGCGCGGTTTCTGATCAGCGCGGCCGTGCCGGCACAGTTTCCGCAGGATGTCGGCGCCGAGGTCGCCTTCGTGGGGCGCTCCAACGCCGGCAAGTCGAGCGCCATCAATGCCATTGCTCAGCGGCGCGCACTGGCGCGCACTAGCAAGATGCCGGGCCGCACACGCCTGCTCAATTTTTTCGAGCTGGCGCCGCTCAAGCGTCTGGTCGACCTGCCGGGCTACGGCTACGCGAGCGCGCCGGAAGTTGAGCGACGCGCGTGGCTGCCGCTCATCGACGCACTGCGTGCGCGCGCATCGCTCAAGGGACTGTTCGTCATCGTGGACTCACGGCGTGGCCTGGCTGTGGCGGACGAGGGCCTGCTCGCCTGGGCCTTGCCGGCGCACCGCGTGCACGTGCTGCTCTCCAAGGCCGACAAGCTCAATCACAGCGACGCGGCGGCTGTGCTGCGCGCGGCAGCGGCGACCCTGTCCGGCCGGGCAACGGCGCAATTGTTTTCGGCGCTGAAGGGAACCGGTGTGGCGCAGGCCCAGGACACGCTCGCGGCGTGGCTTGCGTGAGGCACGGAAAAGCGTGGGGCAATAAAAGTGTGGGGTGTTAAAAGACCCCGGCGGCATCTGTAAGAAGCCGCCGGGGCAGACTAACCCGGCACAGGTCTCTTGAACCGGGTTCTACC
>DASWUP010000027.1:0-2398 GCA_036401635.1 Steroidobacteraceae bacterium | reverse complement strand
CGCGTACCGCGCAGCGTGTGACTCAGCAAAAGCTCGACGCCACGCGCCTGGGTGACTGCCCGGGGATGGGATCGGGCGCCCCGCTCGCGCCGACACTCAAGCCCCACCGGGTTCCCAAGGCCTCCGGTAGCGCCCCTAAGGCGTGATCCATTCGCTGAGCGGCGTGACCTTGGTCCCCTGCGGATCGGCGAAGCGCACGATGTAGCCGCCCTTCGAGGCGAAGCGCTGCCCCGGAGCAAGTGTCAGGCGTGGGTAGTAACCGGTCAGGGCGCGGTGATCGAGCGCCATTTCAATGCGTTCGATCAGATAATCGCGCACGAACGCATCCACCATGTGGTTCAGAGTCTCGGACGCCAGCCCGCAGGCGAGATAGGTGTCCACCTGTACCTGTTGCGCGAGAACCGGAATCTTGCGGATCCGGAACCAGCTGAGCGCGTAGTCCACCCGCACCACGCGCAGCCCAGGCAGATCCACCGGATAGGCCATGCGCGTCGCGGCGCGCCAGGCCGCCGGCAATGGCGCCTGCTCGAGCCCGCCCATCTCTCCCGATACCCACACCCGCGATGCAGGTGCAGGCACGTGCTCGAGCGCGCTCAGGTCCGCCGGCCGCAGCCACAGGACCAGCGCATCTGCGGAACCCACCTCGCGGACCGCGGCGGCGAGCTCCCCGGGCGAGCCGTGGGCCTTGAGCACACGACTCACGATCGGCAGACCGGATCCGGCGCGCGCGCTGTGCAGCGCGTGCGCCGCTGCCGCGCCCACATCCCCGGCCCTATAAATCTGTACGACCCGTCGGGGCCACTGCGTGGCACCCGCGAGCTCGCGCGCAATGAGCTGTGCTTCCAGCAGCACGCCGCGGGAGAAATACACCGAGTAGAAGTCGGAGTCATGCCCGGTCGGCGCTTCCACGTTGGGGAACAGGCACGGCAGGGATTCTTCCTCGCAGAATTTCTGCACCGGCCCCCAGTTGCTGCCCCCGAGCCCCGAGATCACCGCGAACACGGGCTCCGCGGCCAGATGCCGCCGCAGTTGTGCCTCCCAGGTCGAGGGCGCCCCAGTGAGCTCCCACACGTGCAGCTGCCAGCGCCGCTCGACGCGGAACATCATGGCGTGCGAGGAATACAGGGTCGGCGCCTTGGTGCGGGCGACCGCGTTGTTCTTGTCGATGAAATACTGGTTCATCACGTCCAGCATGCCGCGGCGTTTCACCGGGTCAGCATCCGGAGTAATGATGGTCGCAAAGTGCAGTTCTCTGGCGGTGACACCCGGCGCGGCGCTGACCTTGATGCCTTTGAGGTAATCGATAAGCTCGGCCATGGTCCGGTCATCGATCTGATAGCGTGGCATGAGGTAATTCAGTGGCCGCCCGTTCGCGCTGATGCCTTCCCGGATTGCGCGGGCGAGACTTTCATCCGTATACGCCTCGTGATTGACACGCTCGGTGTCGACGAAGGGCACGCCCTGCTGCTCCAAACTCTTGCCGCGTGCGATAAACAGG
Organism: Steroidobacteraceae bacterium; assembly: GCA_036401635.1. GTDB lineage: Bacteria > Pseudomonadota > Gammaproteobacteria > Steroidobacterales > Steroidobacteraceae > 13-2-20CM-66-19. The sequence goes on along the minus strand of DASWUP010000027.1, from coordinate 900 downwards.
TACGGCCCGGCAATCGGCGGAATGGTAATGCGGCCCTCACTCGAACCCAGGCCGCTGCGGCGATGACAGTTCACGCAGGCCGCGTCCGCTCCGTTGAGCGCAGCGCCGGCCTCGCGTGTTGCCTGCACCGGCGCGCCAGAAGGCATGAGCCCGCGCCGGTATAGGCTCTCTGCGGCCGACGCATTCGCTGGTGCTGCGGCGAGCCGACCGGCCCACAGCAATACTGACAGCCCGAGAAGCGTCGCGCGCACGGCGGTCAGGGTCCAGGGCTCGCCGGGGCGGGTGATCCTAAGGGGAAGCAAGCAGCTTCTGGTAGTCGTCCACCAGCTCGTCGGGCGTCACAAAGCCCTCGATCCGCAGCCAGGGTTCCCCCGGGGCCGACCGCAGGAGCGTTACGGCTGTATGACTCATCTTCTCGCCGCGGTACACATCGAAGGCCTTCTGCGCCGCGATGCTCGCCGCAACGGTGCCGGTGTAGTACTGCCACTCCGGGCCTGCGTGGAACTTGTGCGCGTACTCGTTCAGCCGTGCCGGGGTGTCCTGCTCCGGATCGATCGAGATCGACATCATGTGAACCCTAGCCGCCTCGCGCCCCAGTTTGCGCTGAAATTCCTCCAACGTCCGGGTGGTCAGCGGGCAGGTGGACGAACAAGTCGTGAACATGAAATTGAGCAGCACCGGCCGCCCGTCATCCAGCTCGCGCGGCAGCGAGACGCTCTTGCCGTCTTCGCGCACCAGGGTGACCTCCGGAGCCTTATAGCTCACGGTCGAACGCGAGACAGTGGCCGCAGCCGCCACCGCCAAAACGAGCGCCCCCGCGCACGTGAACGCGCCGACGCGCGTGGCCTGGATGCGCGCCTTCATGGCCGCTACTTCTTGACGGGAGCCGGCGCCGCCGGC
>DASWUP010000026.1:0-3342 GCA_036401635.1 Steroidobacteraceae bacterium | reverse complement strand
GCGTTCCAGTCCTTCACCGACGACAGCTTCCCCGGCAAGTGGCGGGTGGTGTTCTTCTGGCCCAAGGACTTCACCTTCGTGTGCCCCACCGAGATCGCCGCCTTCGGTAAGCTCGAGAAGGAGTTCCGTGCGCGCGACGCGCAGCTGCTGGGCGCCAGCATCGACAGCGAGTACGTGCACCTTGCCTGGCGGCGCGAGAAGGAGGAGCTGAGAAATCTTCCCTTCCCGATGCTCGCGGACGTCAAGCGCGAGCTCGCCGGCGCCTTAGGCATCCTCGACCCGGAGGCCGGCGTCGCGCAGCGCGCCACCTATATCGTCGATCCGCACGGGGTGATCCGCTTCGTCTACGTCACCGACCTCAACGTGGGCCGCAGCCCGGAGGAAGTGCTGCGGGTGCTGGACGCCCTGCAGAGCGATGAGTTATGCCCCTGCAACTGGCACAAGGGCGAAGACACGCTCAAGGCGGCTTAAGGTGAGCACGCTCGAAAACATTCGCGAGGCGCTGCCGGGCTACGCGCGCGATTTGCAGCTGAACCTCGGCACGGTGCTCACACCGGCGGGCGCTCCCGGTCTCACGGAGCGGCAGATCTGGGCGGTGGCGCTCGCCTCCGCGGCCGCTTCGCGCTACCGGGCCTTCACCGGCGATATCCAGGCGCTGGCCGCAAGACATCTGGATGCCGCGCACGTGAGCGCCGCGCACGCCGCCGCCGCCATCATGGCCATGAACAACGTCTACTACCGGTTCCTGCACCTGGTGGAGGATGCGGAGTACGCGAAGTTGCCTGCGCGCCTGCGCATGAACGTCATCGGCAGCCCCGGCATCGCCAAGGCGGACTTCGAGCTGCTGGCGCTCGCGGTATCGGCGATCAACGGCTGCGGAACCTGCGTCGCCTCGCACGAGCGGCAAGTGCGCCAGCAGGGCCTCACGCGCGAGGCCGTGCAGAGCGCGGTGCGCATCGCCGCCACGGTCCACGCCGTCGCGCGGGTGCTGGAGAGCGTGAGCGGCGAGGCCGTCGGGAAGGCGGTAGCGGCTTGAGGTGGCTCCTCGTAGCGCGCGCGATCAGCTGATCGCGTACAGCTGCCCGTCGCGGTCGCCGAGGTGAGCAGGATGGGCAGGAAGCGGATCTCGCCCGCCTGCTCGATGGCCTCCCCGAGCGCCATGCCCGGGGCGCGCAACTTCTCTAATGCCGATGCGAGCGATGAAGCCGATACTCGCGGTGAAGGAGATCGAGTTGCCGGTGAGCATAACTAGACTATTGACTGTCCAAGCGTTGACGCTGGGTGCTTGGCTCGGTATGACCGGACCTGCGCCCGCGGCCCACACGGTGACGGACGACTTGAGCCGCCCTGTCACGGTTCGCGATCCCCCGCTGCGTATCGTGAGCCTGACGCCGGGAGCCACCGAGATGCTGTTCGCCGCCGGTGCTGGCGGGGAGGTCATCGCGACGGTGGAGTATTCGGACCGGCCGGCGGCCGCGCGGCGCGTGCCACGCATCGGCGATGTGACCGCGGTCGACATGGAACGCCTGGTGGCATTGCGGCCGGACGTGGTGGTGGCGTGGCCCGCGGGCGGCAACCCGGCGCAGCGCGCGAAGATCGCGGGCCTTCACATCCCGGTGTATGAACAGCAGGTGCTAAGACTCGCCGACCTGCCCGCCTCGCTGCGGCGCTTGGGGGCGCTGGCGGGCACGGAAGCTGCGGCCGAGCGCGCCGCGCACGACCTCGAAACCCGCCTCGCCACCCTCACCCGAACCTATGCTGCAGGCATCGGGCGACGGCCGAGCGTGCTGTTGCAGGTCTGGAATCGCCCCATCTACACCGTGGGCGGCCAGCACCTGATGAGTGATGCACTCGAGATCTGCGGCGCGCGCAACATGTTCGCGGATCTCCCGGAGGCAGGCCCGGTGGTGGATACGGAAGCGATCATCGCGCGCAATCCCGACATCATCCTCGTGGCAGCGCCCCCCGGCGAGGGCGCGACATGGCTCGCGGACTGGAAGCGGTTTCCGAGTCTGGCGGCGGTGCGCAGCGGGCGGCTGGTGGCCTTCGAAGACCAGGCGCTGAGCCGCCTGGGTCCCAGCCTCATCGACGCCACCGAGGGGCTGTGCCGGACGATCGCGCGGGTCAGAGTTCTCCGGGGACGGGAACAAGCTGGCCGGCGTGAGTAACCGCGCGCAGCTCGATTTTAGGCGTTACCCGTAGGGCACTCGGCGGCTCATGCTGAGTTCTGCGCTGCCGCCCGCTGCGCATTTGTATACAAACGCACCTTAAATCCGCCTGTAATGCCGCGGTGCCCGCGACCTGTCTCACTCAGTGCCTGCGCGATCAGGATGCGGCGTTTCGCAACTTCTTCGCCGCGGGCAACGGAATCGAGCCTGTATGCAACAGGTGAGGTTCGGTTAGCAGCGCAGTCAAGAATCGCGGAAGTTATTGAACTGCAGCGGCACCTCGAGCTTCGCGCCGCGCAACAGTGCCATCGCCGCCTGCAGTTCATCGCGCTGCTTGCCGCTGATGCGCACCTTGTCGCCCTGCAGGCTCGCCTGCAGCTTGAGCTTCGAGTCCTTGACGAGGCGCATGATCTTCTTGCCCGTCTCCTGATCGATGCCGTGCCGCAGCACCACCTCCTGGTGTGCGGCCGAGAGCGTCGTCTGCGGCTCCTTCACCTCGAGGCACGCGAGGTCGATGCCGCGCCTGGAGAGGCGCAGTTTCAGGATCTCGAGCATCTGCTTCAGCTGAAAGTCCACCTGCGCGTGCAGCGTGACCGTGAACTCCTGCAGCTCAAAGCGCGCGCCCGTGTCCTTAAAGTCGAAGCGCTGCGACAGCTCGCGGTTCGCCTGGTCGAGTGCGTTGGCCACTTCGTGGGCATTGAGCTCGGAGACGGTATCGAAGGAAGGCATGCGTATCCTGGCGCGCGTCAGCGCGGCTTTTTCTTCGGCTGCGCCTGGAGCCGGCGGCGATGCTTGCGCGCGAGCTCCATGAAGCGCGGCGTGGGGCCGACGTCTTCGTAGAGCGGATCGCCCTGCTCGTCGGTGGAAATCACCCGCTGGCCCGCGACATAGGGCATCGCGGCCGCGACTTCCTTCAGCGCCGCGCTCAGCAGTTCGGTGATGAGCTGCTCCGGCGCGCGCCCAGGAAACATCTCGGCGAGCGCCGCGAGACGCGCGGCATCATCGACCGGCAGCCGCACCGCGTAGGCCTTGGCGGTGAGGGGCGCGGCCGCTCGCTCGCCCCAGCTCTCGAGCAACTCTTTGAAACTCACTTAAGGACCGCTCCCGGCACCCCTGAATGGCCCGCATTCTAGCGGACAGCTCTACCAGAGTGGCCTCTCGCTTCGCCTCATCC
>DASWUP010000025.1:0-2704 GCA_036401635.1 Steroidobacteraceae bacterium | reverse complement strand
AGCGCAGCGTGGATGTGGGCGAGATCGTGTTCACTACAGGGCTGAAGCCGAGGCTGGCGTGTGCGGAGCACCCTGACTTCAGCATCTCGCACTCCTGGCCCTGGGTGGGCTGCGCCGCCATGTCGCACAGTCGTGTGGGGCTCGACATCGAGATCGGCGCGGACGCGCGCATCGCCGCATGGGTGGAGCGGGAGGCGCTGCTCAAGGCCGCGGGCGCCGGTATCCGCGCGCTGCGCGAAGTGAGCGCGGTGTCGTTCGCCGGCGGATGCGCGCGCTGGCGGGATGAGCTGTGGCACGCGCGCTCCCTCGCGCTGTTTCCCGGGGCCTCGGCGTGCGTGATGACGAGCCTTGCCGTCGGGGCAGTCGAGCAGCGCGCCATGCCGCTCGAGGAGTTGTTTGCGGCATGAGCGCGGATGACGACGGCCGCCTGCGTAACACGCTCTATCGCACCACGACACGCTCCGGCCGGCGCATGACGCCGGCGCGGCGCCTGCTGTACCGGCTGGCCGTGCCGCTGGGACTGTCCATCATCCGCGCCTGGTGGAGAATGTGCCGCGTGGTGCGCGTGGAGGGCGTGCAGCACCTCGAGGCGGCCCTCGCGCGCGCGCCGTCCCTGGTGCCGTGCTACTGGCACCAGCACCAGCTGTATTGCGGGAAGTTCCTGGTCGAGCAGCGCGATCGCGGGCTCACCGTCGGCTGGCTCATCAGCCCCTCGGTGGACGGGGAGCTGGGCGCCATGATGGTGCGCCGATTCGGGGGGGCGGTGATCCGCGGCTCCTCGACGCACACCGGTGCACGCGCTTTGCGTGACTACTACCAGGCGCTCGTGAAGGACAACGTCTCCCCGGTCATCACCCCGGACGGGCCGCGCGGCCCGCGCTTCAAATTCAAGCCCGGCGCGCTGCTGCTGGCGCAGATGTCCGGACGGCCGATCCTGCCGATGTCCTACGCAGCCTCGCGCGCCTGGCTGATCAAGTGGGACAAGTTCGTGATTCCCTTGCCCTTCGCGCGCATCGCAATCGCCATTGGTCCGCCGTGCTACGTGCCGCGGGTCACGGATGCCGCCTCCCTCGGGCGCCTGCAGACGCAGATGGAGCAGGAGCTCAAACGCCTGTACGGCGTGGCGCGCACCGCGCTGCGCGCCCCCTGACGGGCGTGCGCAGCCAGATTCTGTAAAGTTGCTAAAGTGTGCCTGAACAGGGCCTTAGCTTGTGTTCCTGATTGAGTGTGCGAGAATCGGCTGCAACTACTTGGAAAACAGCGGCAGCGAATCCTCAACGTCCGTGACGGCGTGATACGTAACACGGTCAATAATTGATTACGCTGCGTCCAAGGGTTGGTGGGAGAACAGCGAATCATGACGACTCCACCGCCGGACAAGCCGGCGGACTTTACTGCTTCCGACATTCTTTCGGCCGACGCCTGGACCGGCCGGGCTCCCAAACCCGTTCTTGGCATCGACGTCGTCTGCACCAAGATCGCGGTGGACTTCCAGAACATGCGCCGCGACTCCATGGACGAGTGCGTGCGCCGCAATCTCGAGCTGCTGCGCGGCGCCACGGCCTCCGATTGCGCCTTTCTGGCCGCCCTCAATCCCGAGGACTCGACCATCGCCGACGTGCAGCTGGCGCGCAGCGCCTTTGCCCAGTGCCGCCCCGAGGGCCTGGCCGGCCTCGGGCTCGAGGCCCTGCCGTGGCTCAAGGGCCGGCTCGAGCACCTGAAGCTTTCTGAGCTTCGCGATACGAGTTCCCCGCGCAAGGAGCAGGCGGTGGAAGCGGCGAAGTTCGCCGAGCTGCACATAGGGTCCGCGCTCATCGTCGCGCTGCGCGCACAGGGCAAGCCCGCCGGCTTTCTCGCCCTCGCGCACGCCATGCCGCGCGGCGCCTGGGACGTGAACCTGCAGCTGCTCATGAAACTCATCGGCACGAGCCTCGCCACGGGGCTCGAGCGTATCCGTATCGAGGCGCGCCTCGCCAAGCTCGAAGAGCGCACTAACCTGTTCCAGGCCGCAGCCAACGACGGCATGTGGGATTTCGACGTCGAGAGCAACGAGGTCTACTTCTCGCCGCGCTGGAAGGCCATGCTCGGGTACGGCGATGACGACATGCGCGGCTCACCGGACTGGCGCAGCCTCGTGCACCCGGATGACCTCACGCGCGTGCAGGCGGCTATCCGCGACCACGTTGCGGGCAAGACGCCGATCTTTGAGAGCACCCATCGCATGCGACATCGCAACGGCGAGTGGCGCTGGGTCATCAGTCGTGCCACCGCGCGCGTCGACAAGCACGGGCGGCTGCTGCGCCTGGTGGGCGTCGAGCTCGACATCACCGAGCGCAAGCTCTACGAGGAAGCGCTGTTTCGCGAGAAGGAGAGCGCGCAGATCACCCTGCAGTCGATTGGCGACGGCGTCATCACGACGGACGCCAACTCGACCATCGATTACATCAACCCGGTGGCCGAGGAGCTTACCGGGTGGCGTCTCGAGGACGCCATGGGCCGGCCGGTGGAGGAGATCTTCCGCGCCTTCCACGAAGAGACCTGCGAGCCTTTGGAGAATCCGCTGTCGGTGTCGATCAGGCGCATTCGCCCGATCAAATCGGTCCGCCCAATGCTGCTGATCCGCCGCGACGGCAATGAACTGTATGTCGAAAGCACCGCCGCTCCGATTCGTGACGGCGCTGGCCACGTGGCGGGCGGCGTGCTT
>DASWUP010000024.1:0-3970 GCA_036401635.1 Steroidobacteraceae bacterium | reverse complement strand
GATACCGACGCGCAGCGCTTGCGCGGCGCCCGAGCGCGCACCCGCCCCGCTCATCGCACCAGGCTGCGTGTGGAGGCGTGGATGAAGTCGACGAACGCGCGGATCTCGGGGCTCCCGTCGGCCTGCGGCGCGAGGCGCGCGAGCGCCTCGGAGAGCTTCAGATCCGAGCGGTACACGATGCGGTAGGCGTCGCGGATGTTGCGGATCTGCTCCTCGGTGAAGCCGCGGCGCTTGAGCCCCTCCGAGTTGACCGCGTGCGGAGCGGCGGGATTGCCGTGGACCATGATGTAGGGCGGCACGTCGCGCGTGACGATGGCGCCGCCGGCAAGAAACGCATGGGCACCGACCTTGGTGAACTGATGCACGGCGGCAAGTCCCCCGACGATCACCCAGTCGCCGATCTCAACGTGACCGCCGAGCGCTGCGCAGTTGGCGAACACGGTCTTGTCGCCCACCACGCAGTCGTGCGCGACGTGCGCATACGCCATGAAGAGATTATCGCTGCCGATGCGCGTCACGCCCTTGTCGTGGGTGGTGCCGCGGTTGACCGTGCAGCTCTCGCGAAAGACATTGCGGTCGCCGATCTGCAGCTGGGTCGGCTCACCCTGGTACTTCTTGTCCTGCGGCGCATCGCCTATCGATGCGAACTGGAAGATGCGGTTGTCGGCGCCGATGGTGGTCGGCCCGTTGATCACCACATGCGGCCCGACTACGGTGCCGGGTCCGATCTGCACCTGCGCACCGATGATGCTGAACGGCCCGACGCTGACGTCCGCCGCGAGCCGTGCCTCGGAGGAGATGATCGCGTGCGCATCGATCACCTGGAGGCCTCCGGTGCCACCATCATCTCCGCGTGCGCCACCTCCTGCTCGCCGACCCATGCTGTGGTCGAGAAGCGCCAGATCCCCTTGAGGGAACGCTGCAGCTGCGCCGTCAGCACCAGCTGATCCCCGGGCACGACCGGCTTGCGAAACCGCGCCTTGTCGATGCCGACAAAATAGAAGCGCGTTTGTGCGTCGGGGATCACCCCGGCGGTCACGAAGCACAGAATGCCCGCCGCCTGCGCGAGGGCTTCGAGGATGATGACGCCTGGCATTACCGGACGCCCGGGAAAGTGGCCGGCGAAGTACGGCTCGTTGTAGGTCACGTTCTTCAGCGCGCGGATGCTGTGCCCGGGGAGGCACTCGAGCACCCGGTCGACCAGCAGGAACGGGAAGCGATGCGGCAGGCGCTCCAGAATGGCCTGGATATCGAGTTGCAGCGGCTCAGTCATGATCGTCTTCCTGCTCGGACGTCAGGCCCGCGGCGCGCTCGAGCCGGCGCAAGCGCGTCTCGAGCAATCCGCTGCGCTTGAAGCGCGCAACCATCCGGCGCCAGGTGTGGGCTTCTTCGAGCGGAATGCCGCTGGAGTATACGCCCGCGAGCGTCACCGAATGAGTCACCATCGAATAGCCGGTGATCACCACATCGTCAGCGATCGTGATGTGGCCGGCGAAACCGGCCCCGCCGCCGATCATGCAGCGCTTGCCGATCGTGGTGCTGCCGGAAACGCCGACGCAGGCGGCGAGCGCACTGTGGGCGCCGATGCGCACGTTGTGCCCGATCTGGATGAGGTTATCGAGCTTCACACCCTCCTCGATCACCGTGTCGTCGATGGCGCCGCGATCGATGGTGGTGTTGGCACCGATTTCCACATCCGCTCCGATGCGCACCGTGCCCAACTGCGGCACCTTGAGCCAGGTGCCGCGCTCGGGCGCGAAGCCAAAGCCGTCGCCGCCGATGACCACCCCGGGCTGCAGCACGGCGCGGGTGCCGATCTGCACGGCGCGGCACAGGGTCACGCGCGCCACGAGGCGCACGTCGGAGGCGAGGGTCACGCCCTCATCGAGGCTGCAGTGCGGGCCGACGAAGGCGCGCGCGCCGATTGTGACGTTCGCGCCAACAATCGCATACGCACCGATCTGCGCGCTCGGATCGATGCGGGCACTCGCGGCCACCACCGCGCTCGGGTGCACACCGGGCACGAGCGCCGGCCAGGGGTGCAGGATGGCCGCGATGCGCGCATAGGTCGCATAGGGGTTGTCGCACAACAGTACCGCCGTGGGACACTCTTTCGCGCTCGCGGCGTTCAGCACCACCGCGGCGGCGTGCGTGGCGGCGAGCTGCGCGCGGTAGCGCGGGTTCGCCAGAAACGCGATCGAGCGGGCGTCGGCGTTCGCGAGCGTCGCGACCCGCTCGACCCGCGCGTCCGGATCGCCGCGTAGCTCGCAGCCGAATCGCACCGCAAGCTCCCCGAGCGAGACCAACATGGCGATTCTTCGAATACCGCGGCGCGCGGTCCGGGCACAGGCGCTAGTGCGGCTTGGCCGGGGGGGCCGGCTTCGGCGCCGGAGGCGCTGCGGGCGCCGTGGGCTTGGCCGCCGGAGGCGCTGCGGGCGCCGCGGCGCCGCGCGCCTGCAGCGCCGTCAGAACCGCCGGCGTGATGTCGTAGGTGGGCGTCGCATAGATGATGCCTTCGGCGCTGAGAATGACGTCGAAGTTCTGCGCCTTGGCGTAAGTGCGCACCTCATCGCCGAGCGTCTTCTGCAGCCTGGACATCTCCTCGTTGCGACGCGCACTGATGTCGTCCTGGAACTCGCTGCGCGCGCGCTCGAAATCCCGTGCGCCGTCGCGCAGTTCCTTCTCGGTGCGCGCCCGCTGTTCCTCACTCATGGTGGCGCCGTCTTTCTGCAGCTTGTCCTGCTTGGCCTTCAGGGTCTGCTGCTGTGCCTGCAGGGTGCGTTCGCGCGGCGCGAACTCCGCCCGCATGGACTCGAGCATGGCCTTGCCCTGCGGCGACTCCTCGAGGAGCCGCTGCGGGTCGACCACGCCGATCTTGGGCTCGGCCCAGGCCGGCACGGCGGCGAGCGCGCCGCCCGCTGCAATCAACCAAACCGCTAACTTGCTGCTGCTCAGACGCTTCACGGAACTACCTACCTCGTATGTATTTGTTTGTTGGGCCGCCGCGGCCCGCTGCCGAGCGGCCTGATCGCGTAGTATCGCGTACAACCCGCCCTGACGGCTCGATTCTTTTTAGAAAGTCTTTTAGAAAGCATTGCCGACGGAGAACTGGAAGCCCTCGGTCTCGTCTCCCCAGCGAGTCACGCCATCGCCGTGCTTGGCATTCAGCGGCACGCCGAAGCTGAACCGGAATAGTCCCAGTGGCGCCAGCCATTGCACCGCTACGCCGAATGAGCGCTTGAACTCGCGCGTGCTGAAGCGGTAGTCCTGAGGCGTGACGCCGTCGGGACCGAAGAACCTGAGCTTGGTGCCCGTCTGAAACACGTTGCCGATATCGAAGAACGCGCTCACGCGCGCGGTCTGCGCCCATTTTCCCGGCATCGGGAAGATGAGCTCGTTCTGGCTGGTGATGCGCAGATTGCCGCCATACGGGTTGCCGAACTGGTCCTTGGGACCCAGGCGGCTCTCGCGATAACCGCGCACCGAGTCCGGGCCGCCGCCAAAGAACTGCCGGTAGGGCGGGATGGAGGTGGTGCTGCCGAGGGGTGCCCCGAAGTCCACGCCGTCAAAGAACGACAGCGCCCAGGTGTGCCACAGCGGCACGTACTTGAGGAACTGGTAGTTGCCGATCCAGTACTTGACGTCGCTCCCCGGCGCAGTGACTGAGAAGGAAATCGAGTGGCGCATGCCGCGGTCCGCGAACAGGGTGCGGTTGCGCGTGTCCCAGTCCCAGCCGGCCACCAGCTCGGCGCTCTTGAAGTTACTGCCGTAGAAGACGTATTCGTTGTTGGTGGCATCGTCGTGGGCGAGGCGGCTGTAAGGGTGACCATTCTGCCGCACCCACTGCTGCGCCTGCAGCGCGCTGCTCAAGGAGTTGGTAAGCAGCTGCGAGCTGTCGAAGGCGGCGCCGGCGCGCACGTACATGGTTTCGGCGATCGGGTACGCCCAGGTGGGCCCGAAGCTCAGCGTA
>DASWUP010000023.1:0-4589 GCA_036401635.1 Steroidobacteraceae bacterium | reverse complement strand
CGAGCCGCGCCTCGCCAAACGGTACGGCGAATATCGGATTCAGGGTCACCAGCGTGCTCACCACGCGGGCATCCACCCCTGGTCGGAGCCGACGAAGCGTACGCGGGCGGTGACGATCACGAGGGCACCCGTTGCGCGCACCAGCGCAATCTCATGCGTGATCGCGGCGGGGAACACGGCCAGCTGTCCCGGAACCGGCCGCCAGGTGTAGTGCGCCGGCCGGTACGGAATGCGGATACCGCTGTAGGTCGCATCCTGAAACATCGGTCCGGGTCGCGACTCGTGCATCCGCAGCACGCCGCTGTCGAAGCGCGCCCTGGAGGCTTGCGGTGCCGTCACGCAATAGAGCGCGAGCCAGCTTGTATTCGGATAGTTGGTCGAGGGCACGCAGCCATCCGGCTGCACGATCGTGAACCAGGCGCGTGCCTGGATGCGCAGCGCCGCGAACTGCTCCGGGGTGAACTCGTTGATCGAGGCGGCGACCGAGCTCACGCCCGCGAGAATCCCGCGGATCGCCTGCCGCACGGGCTCCTCCGGCCATTCGAGCAGGTCGTCGCGGCTGCGGAACGTGAGCGCGCCCCAGCTGCCGAGCGGATCGCGCCGCGCGGGGGTCGCGTGCTCGGCGAAGAGCGCGGCGAGCGCCGGATTGAGCGTCGGCGCGTCCGGCAGGGTCACGACGCCGAAAGGCGTCGCGAACAGTGGCACCACCTGCGGCGCAGCGGCGCTCATCGACGGATCATTCCCGCTCGCCATGCGCGGATATTTAAGGTCACTGGCTGCGGTCCGTCCACAACTCCACCCGCGGGCACCCCTGCACCGCGCGCCAGGCCGTCAGATCCGGATCCTGCGCCGCGAGCGCGTGAAGGGCGTCTTGCTTGCCGCTGCCGCCGACCACGAACATCGGCTCCCGCACGTGCGAGAGGAAATCCGGCGTCACACTGACCGCGGACATGCCGTCCGGGCGGTGTACGGCGATCGCGAGGTGCCCACGCGCGCGTTCCAGGTCCGTCGCGCAAAACAGCGACGCCGTGTGGCCATCAGCGCCGAGCCCGAGCAGTCCCAAACCGATACACACTCCGGAACTGAACAGTGCCGCGAGCTGGCGCTCATAATCCGCCGCGGCCTCATCCAGCGGCAGCCCGGTACGCACCCGCGCGACCGCAGCCGGCGGCAGCGCGAGCGCATCCAATAGCGCTTGCGCCTGGTGGTAGTTGCTTGCGTCCGAATCGGACGGCACGTAGCGGTCGTCGGAGAACACGATGTGCAGCCGATCATCATGAGGCAGGGGACGCCGCGCGAGCGCCCGATACGCCGCCAGCGGCGTGGTGCCGCCCGACAGCATGATGGCGGAGGCGCCGTTCGCGGCGATGGCCTGCGCGAGGCGCTCCCCCAGGGCCGCGTCGAGCGCGGCGCGCGAAGGGAATCGGCGCGTGATCAGTGTGGTCATGATTTCCTACCCGCTGCGCGGGCGCTCGCCCACCTGCGCCCGCACGTCGAACACGCGCCGGCCGCGCAGCCCGCGCAGCGCGATACTCGTACCGGGCTTGTGGCCGGCGATGCGTCCGAGCGCATCCTGCGCGCTGCTCAGAGCCACCCCGTCGATGGCGAGCAGCAGATCGCCAGGCTGCAATCCAGCCTGCTGAGCGGGACTGCCTACGTACAGGTTTTCTACCAGCACGCCCGCCTGCGCGAGCCCCCACTGATGCGCCTGCTCGTCCGAGAGGTCCTCGGGGACGATCCCGATCCAGCCGCGGATCACCCGGCCGTGCGCGATGATGTCGGAGAGCACCCCGCGCACCATGTTCACCGGGATGGCGAAGCCGATGCCCTCGACGCCGATGTTCTTGGCGACGATCGCGGTGTTGATGCCGATCAGAGCGCCGCTGGAGTCGATCAGCGCGCCGCCCGAGTTGCCGAAGTTGATCGCTGCGTCGGTCTGGATGAAGTCCTCGAGCGGCGCGATCCCGAGCTGCTGGCGGCTGGTCGCGCTCACGATGCCATGGGTGACCGTGTGCGACAGGCCTATGGGATTACCGATCGCGAGCACGACGTCACCGACCTTGAGCTGATCGGAGCGCCCGAAGGTGGCCACCGGCAGGGGCGTCAGATCGATCTTGAGTACCGCCAGGTCGGTGTCCGGATCGCGGCCCACGATGTGCGCGTCCGCCACCCGCCCGTCTTCCAGCTGTATGCGGATCGAGTCGGCGTTGGCGATGACATGGTGATTGGTCACGATGTGACCGCTTTCATCGACGATCACTCCGGAACCGAGGCTGCGTTCGATGCGGTGCCGGTAGCGCGGCGCGGAGTCCCCGAACAGCTCCCCGAGCGAGGGGATCACCCGCTCGGTGACCCGCCGCTCGGTGTAGACGTTGACCACGGCGGGGGCGGCGCGCTGCACGGCGGCCGCATACGTGACGCGCAGCGGCGCCGGGAGCGTGCGCTCCGCCGCCGGCTCCGTGGGTCCGGTCGAGCGACTCGTCCCGCGAATCAGATCCGGGCGCAGCGCGATGATCAGGAAGGCGAGTGCGAGTCCCCCGACGACCGATCCCGCCACGAAGATCAATGCGCTTCCCAAGCGCTTGAGCATTTTTGAACTCCGGGAAACCCTTGCGCGCGCAGCCACCCTGGTGCGCCCGGAAAGAGGTGTTCGTTGTGTATAATGCGCCGCCCCCCGCAAGGTACGAAATCGCGCCGCGCGCACACATCGCCCGCGCGATGGCGCGACGCGAACGGCAGTGCGGCGGGCGTGGAGTCAGGCGGGAGAGCGGTTGGATGGCGGATCATGCAATCGGCGCTGACGATGAAGTCGACCTGAGCCGACGCAAGTTCCTCACCCGGGCGACGATCGCCACCGGCGCGGCCGGTGCGGTGTTCGCCGCGGTGCCGTTCATCGAGTCCTGGAACCCCTCCGAGCGTGCCCGGGCCCAGGGCGCACCCACCGAACTGGATCTGTCCAAGCTCGAGCCGGGCCAGATGACGACCACCATCTGGCGCAAGTCTCCGATCTACGTGATACGACGCACCCCCGACATGGTGGCGCGCATTGCCGGTCACGACGAGTTGCTGAAGGACCCGAAGTCCGACAAGTCCGAGCAGCCGCCCTACGCGCGCAACCCGCTGCGCTCACGCAGCGCGGAATTTTTGGTACTGGTCGGCACCTGCACGCACCTGGGGTGCCTGCCGAAGCAGCGCTTCGGCGCGGGCGAGCTCTACCCCAGTTGGCCGGGCGGCTTTTTCTGCCCGTGCCACGGCTCGCGTTTCGATCTCGCCGGCCGGGTCTTCGGGGGCTCGCCGGCCTCGCTCAACCTGCGGGTGCCCCCGTACTCCTACCCGAACGCGCACACGCTATTGCTCGGCGCGGATGAGAAGGGAGTGACCTCATGACCGTGAAGACCGCAACCGGTGCACCGGCGCGGCTGCCTGGCGGCGCGGCGGCTGCCAAGCGGGGCCTGTGGGCATGGCTGAACAAAAGGATGCCCATCGACGAGTTTATCGCCGAGCAGTTGACCGGTTACTACGCGCCGAAGAACTTCAATATCTGGTACTTCTTCGGGTCGCTGGCGCTGTTGGTGCTGGTCATGCAGCTCGTGACCGGCATTTTCCTGACCATGTTCTACAAGCCCGGCGAGCTCAGCTCGTTCGATTCGGTCGAATACATCATGCGCGAGGTGGACTTCGGGTGGCTCATCCGCTATCTGCATTCCACCGGCGCGTCGGCGTTCTTCATCGTCGTGTACCTGCACATGTTCCGGGCGTTCCTGTATGGCTCGTACAAGGCGCCGCGCGAGCTGCTGTGGCTCCTGGGGATGCTCGTGTACCTGGCGCTCATGGCCGAGGCCTTCATGGGCTACGTGCTGCCGTGGGGCAATATGTCGTTCTGGGGCGCGCAGGTGATCGTGAACCTGTTCGGCACCATCCCCGGGATCGGAACGGCTCTGGTGGAGTGGATCCGAGGCGACTACGGCATTGCCGACGCTACGCTCAATCGCTTCTTTGCGCTGCATGTCGCGGCGCTGCCGCTCGCGCTGCTGCTGCTGGTGATGCTGCACCTGGTGGCGCTGCACCGCACCGGCTCGAACAAACCCGATGGCATCGAGATCAAGGAGAAGGTGGGTCCTGACGGCAAGCCGCTCGATGGCATTCCGTTCCACCCTTACTACACGGTGAAGGACCTCGTCGGCGTGGGTGTGTTTCTGGTGCTGTTCGCGCTGGTGGTGTTCTACAAGCCGGCCCTCGGCGGGCTGTTCCTCGAGGAGGCGAACTTCGAGCCCGCCAATCCCATGTCTACCCCGGAGCACATCACGCCGGTGTGGTACTTCACGCCTTACTACGCGATCCTGCGCGCGGTGCCGGATCAGCGCATGGGTGCGCTGCTCATGCTGCTGGCGGTGGTGTCGTTCCTGTTCCTGCCGTGGCTCGATCGCTCGCCGGTGAAGTCCATGCGCTATCGCGGCTGGATCTCGCGCACGGCGCTGGCGCTGTTCGTGGTGTCGTTCGTGGCGCTCGGCTACCTGGGGCTGCAGCCCGCGGAAGGCCTGTATGTGGTGCTGGCGCGCATCTTCACGCTGATCTACTTCGCGTTTTTC
>DASWUP010000022.1:0-7485 GCA_036401635.1 Steroidobacteraceae bacterium | reverse complement strand
GGCACTTGATGCCGTCGGCACCGGCGGGTCCTCTTCACTCACCTAACCCCTCGCACCGTCGGCTCAATCAGGAGGGAGGCGTCCATACCATTTCCTTTACGGTCCACTGTCGTTGCCGCGGCTAATAATGCCTAGGCAAACATCACTCCAAAAAAAACCGTTTGGCCCCTTCAGGCGCTAGCCCGCGCGGGCAGTGCCTGCGCGTTCTCGAGCATGCGGGCGAGAAAGCCCTCCAGCTGCCGCGCTTCGCTCTTGGTGAAGCCGCGCAGGAAGCGGTTGGCCACACTGAGTGAGATCTCGCGCATGCGCGGATACGCCGCCCGGCCCTCGTCCGTCAGTTCCAGATGCATCAGCCGGCGGTCATGCGTGCTGCGGTTGCGGCGGATCAGACCCTTGCTCGCGAGGCGATCGAGCATGCGGGTCATGGCGCCCGCGTCATACGAGATGCCCTTGCACAGATCCGACGCCGACATCGGGCCCTCCGCCACCGCCAGGTTCGCAATGATGATGAACTGCGCCGCGCTCAGCTCCAGCGGCGCCAGCCGCCGGTCGGCCTCGAGCTCCCGGTCGAGCGCCGCCAGCATCTCCACCCGCACACGGCTCAGCAGTGAACCCACGCCCTTGCGCGGCTGGTAGCTGCTGCTGTCGTAAATGTCGCCCAAAGTCCTACTCCTGAACATCTCCCCTACGGGAGACGGCAGCCTCTTTCGAGATTGGCGGCGATATTACCTGCCTAGGCTGTAACTGTCCAGGCTTCCATTGCCGCGGCAGGCCATGGATTTGCGGCCAAAACGCGCGCGCTGCGACGCGCCGGCCACGGCTGTCACACACCGATACATGATCGCCGCAATGACCGATCGCATCTCGGGGCAAGAGACAGTCTTGCACTCTCAACGCACGTGCGCCGTACACGTTAGGGTTAACCCTACCCGAGCGTCGCAAACGCAAGCGACAACCAAGCGGCGTCACGGGAACGCCCAGTTGATTGCGGTCGGATTCTTGCGCGCGTAGCATTCCACCCGCTGACGGCAGACCAACACAAACTTCGGCAGCCACAAAAAGATTCGGCGCAGGGAGACTCCCGATGCTTGCGCTTCCTGCGCCGCTCACAGGAGGAATGACATGACATCCCGCATGGCAGGACGGATTCTCGTCACAGCATTGTTGCTCTCGTCGCCCGCGGCGCGAGCCGAATCCGAAGATGACTTTCCTTTTCTCGAAGCCACCGTGGCCCAGTTACAGGCTCAGATGGCCGCCGGCCGGCTCACTTCGGAGCAGCTGACGCGCGCATACATCGAGCGCATCCACAAGCTGGACTCAACCGGTCCGGGGGTCAATGCGGTCATTGAACTCAACCCGGATGCGCTGGCGATAGCGCGCAAGGCAGACGAGCTGCGCCGAGGCGGGACGGTGCTGGGACCTTTGCACGGCATCCCGGTGCTGTTGAAGGACAACATTGACACTGGTGACAAGATGCAGACCAGCGCCGGATCATTTGCACTGGTGGGAACGCCCGCTGTGCGGGATTCCACGGTTGCTGCCAACCTGCGCGCCGGGGGTGCCGTGATCCTCGGGAAGACGACCCTGTCAGAGTGGGCAAACTTCCGGTCCTTCGAATCGATCAGCGGCTGGTCGGGTCGTGGCGGACAGACACACAACCCGTACGGCATCGACCGTAATGCCTGTGGCTCCAGTTCCGGTTCGGGCGCGGCCGCCTCGGCGAACTTCGCTACCGTATCCCTCGGCTCGGAAACCGATGGCAGCATCGTGTGTCCGGGCAATGCCAACGGCGTAGTAGGCCTCAAACCGACCGTCGGACTCACCAGCCGCGCGGGTGTGGTGCCCATTTCGCACACGCAGGACACGATCGGTCCGCATGCTCGCACGGTGGCCGATGCAGCCGCAGTGCTGAGCGTGATCCAGAGCCGCGCTAGTGACGGTCGAGACCCGGCAACCGGCAGCGTACCGTTGGGCTGGCGTGGTCGCTCGCGGCCGACCAATATCCCGACCGATTACACGCGGTTCGTCGACCCGAATGGGCTGAACGGAGCGAGGATCGGCATCACGCGCGTCGGGCTGAAGGGCTTCACCAACGTCACGACGCCCGCCCCGGTGACCGCGGCGATCGAGGCTGCGTTCAAGGCGCTCAGCGATGCCGGCGCGACCGTGATCGATCTGGACGCGGCGGGATTCACCTTTACCCCCGCGGCCGGCGAGCTTGGGGTGTTGCTCTATGACTTCAAGAACGACGTCGCTGCGTACTTTGCCACCCGCGTCGGAGTCCCAGTTGCCGGCGGCACGCTGAAGACCGCCATTGACTTCAACAATGCCCACGCGGATGTCGAGATGCCCTTCTTCAATCAGGACATCTTCGACCTCGCTAACTCGCTGAACACCACCGATCCGAACGCGCCGCAGGATCCCGGCCTTTTCGGCGGCAACTCCTACAACGCCGCGCTCGACCTGGAGCAGGCAGCCGGCGTCAGCATGGACAAGGCTCTGAGCACCTTCAAACTCGACGCGGTCGTGTCCGCGACCGACAATCCGGCGTGGTCCACCGACCTGTTGTACGGGGACCACTTCATTTTCGGTACCTCGGGACTCGCGGCCGGGCCGGGATATCCGATCGTGCAGGTGCCAGCGGGCGAAGTGTTTGGCGTGCCCCTCGGCATCAGCTTCTTCGGGACGGCGTTCAGCGAGCCGACACTGATCAAGCTCGCCTCCGGCTACGAAGCGGCGACCCAAGCGCGCGCGCACAACCTGCCGACGTTTGCGGCCACGGTGCCGTTCGACCATATCAAGGGCCCGCTGCAGCAGAGCGACGAAGAAGGCGGCAATCAGACCCGGTCGGCGGCGACTGCCGTGTCGTCCAACGCTGTGCAAGCGACGGCGGCTGCGGCGCCTAATCAGGCCGCGGCGACTGCGAAGCCGAAGAAAATGCCGCACCATCTGTAGGAGCTAACGTAACCGGCGCCTCGACCCCGCACGGCCTGCCACGCGGCAGGCAGGGGACGGGGCGCCGGCTGGGCGTGCGCCAGGGTCGCACCGCCGCAGCACAACGGAGGTGTGAATAAGCGTTTTCATATGCGCCGATTCGCTGCTCGCAGCGAGCGCGCCAGAAAGCGAATCGACCATACGTCCCTAAGCAGCGCTCGCGGTGCGCGCCCGCAGATTCAGATTTTTTTTGAGATGGTCGGGGCAGCAGGATTTGAACCTGCGACCCTCTGCTCCCAAAGCAGATGCGCTACCAGACTGCGCCATGCCCCGACAGGAGTTGAAAATCATACGGAAAGCGAGAGCGTGCGTCACGCTGCAACGTCGCCGCCCGCGCTAGGCGCGGCGCCAGACGGTATTGCCCCCGGGCTTATCCTCGAGAACTACACCGGCCGCGGCGAGCTCCTCCCGGATGCGATCCGATTCGGCCCAGTTCTTCGCGCGCCGTGCCGCGGCGCGCGCGGCGATGCGCGCCTCTATTTCTCCGTCGGACATGCTCGCGCCGCCGCCCTCGGCGGCGTCCGGGCCCGCCTGGCGGGTGCCGGCGGCCGGCTTCGCGAGCCGGAACCACTGTGCAGGCTCTACGGTGAGCAGGCCCAGTACGCCGCCGAGCGCCTTGAGTTCCGCCGCCAGCTGCGCCGCCCGTCGCTCCTCGCCGGCGTCACGCGCCGAATTCACCTCGCGGGTGAGTGTCTGCAGCACCGCCAGCGCCTCCGGAGTGTTGAAATCGTCATCCATGCTGTCGAGGAAGCGCGCCGTGTGCGCGCCCGCTGCGGGTGTCACCGCCGGCAGTTCGCGCAGCGCCGTGTAGATGCGGCCGAGCGCCGCGTCCGCCTGCTCGAGCTGCTCGAGGGAGTAGTTGATCGGGCCGCGGTAGTGGCTCGAGAGGATGAAGAAGCGCAGCACTTCCGGATGGCGCAGCGCCGGCAGCACTTCGCGCAGGGTGAAGAAGTTGCCGAGCGACTTCGACATCTTCTCGTGGTCGACGTTGACGAAGCCGTTGTGCATCCACAGGTTGACGAACTGGTCCCCGGTCGCGGCACAGGACTGCGCGATCTCGTTCTCGTGATGCGGGAACTTGAGATCCACGCCCCCGCCGTGCAGATCGAAATGCGTGCCGAGCAGCGCCGTCGACATGGCGGAGCACTCGATGTGCCAGCCGGGCCTGCCCGAGCCCCACGGCGAGTCCCACGCCGGCTCGCCCGGCTTGGCCTGCTTCCACAGCACGAAGTCCAGCGGATCGCGCTTGGCCTCATCCACCTCGACCCGCGCCCCGGCCCGCAGGT
The DNA here is from genome assembly GCA_036401635.1 of Steroidobacteraceae bacterium. Classification (GTDB taxonomy): domain Bacteria; phylum Pseudomonadota; class Gammaproteobacteria; order Steroidobacterales; family Steroidobacteraceae; genus 13-2-20CM-66-19. Next base: position 3,205 of record DASWUP010000022.1, on the reverse strand, counting down.
CGGCGAGGCGCTTGCCGGAGAGCCGGCCGTAGCCGGCGAAGCGCGCCACCGCGTACATGACGTCGCCGTTGGTGGCGACGTAGGCGTAATCCCGCGCCAGCAGCTGCGCCACCATGGCGATGATCTGCGGCACGTACTGGGTGGCGCGCGGTTCGTGGTCGGGAGGCGCGATACCGAGCTGCTCACAATCCTGGTTCATGGCCGCAATGAAGCGCTCGGTGAGCGCGCCGATCGGCTCGCCGTTCTCGGCGGCGCGCCGGATAATCTTGTCGTCGATGTCGGTGATGTTGCGCACGTACGTGAGGTGGTAGCCGCGGTGCCGCAGATAGCGGCTTATAACGTCGAACACCAGCAGCATGCGCGCATGACCGATGTGCACGAAGTCGTACACGGTGAGGCCGCATACGTACATACGCAGGGCGCCGGGCGTGATGGGCTTGAGTTCCTGTTTCTCGCCCGTGAGGGAGTTGTGGATGCGAATCATGCGAAACGCGCCAGCCGCTCGCGCGCCTTGCCGGCGGGCATCGCGCGCAGCAGCGGCGCGAGCTCCGGGCCATGCGCGCGCCCGGTGAGCGCGGCGCGCAGCGGCATGTAGAGCGCCGCGCCCTGGCGCCCGGTCGCGGCGCGCACCGCGTCCGCGATGGCCGACAGGTCGTTGCCGCTGCGCGCGGCGGCGGCGGCGGCGGCAGAGAAGTAGCCCGCGCCGGCGTTGCGCACCACTTCCTCCACGGCGGGCTCCAGGGCCGGCGGCCCGCCAAACACGATATCGACCCAGGGCCGCGCATCCTCGGGCAACACCACATTCGGCAGCAGCGCGGCGATGAACGCGTCGGTGACGCGCTCATCGAGCCCCACGGGCAGCAGCGGCGCGAGCCAGGCGCGCGCGGCATCCGCCGACAGATGATGCACGGCCTCTTTCTGCCAGACGCCGAGCTGCTGCTCCTCGAAGCGCGAGGGCGCGCGCCCCAGATGCGCCGCGTCAAACGCACGCGCCATCTCAGCGAGTGTCAGCAGCCCATGGAGCGGGGTCGAGTGCCCGAGCCGGAACAGGTGATTGGCGAGGGCGAGTGGCTGGTAGCCGCGCTCGCGATATTCGCGCAAGCTCACCGCCGCGTGGCGCTTGGACAGCGGCGTGCCGTCAGCGCCGACGATGAGCGACACGTGACCGTAGGCCGGCGCCGCCAGGCCCAGGGCCGCGAGAATCAGCAGCTGCCGCGGCGTGTTGGTGAGGTGGTCCTCACCGCGCAGCGCCTGCGTCACTCCCATGAAGGCATCGTCCACGGCATTGGAAAAGAAAAAGGCCGCGGAGCCATCCGCCCGCCGCACAACGAAATCGCCGATGTCGTCGGTGAGGAAGCTCTGCGGGCCGTGCACGAAATCCACAAAAGTCACGCGCTCGCCACGCGGCACGCGAAAGCGCAGCGTGGCCGCCAGGCCCTGCGCCTGGCGGCGCGCGCGCTCGGCGGGGGTCAGGTCGCGGCAGGTGCCGGCGTAGCGCGGCGGCTTGCCCGCGGAGAGCTGCGCGCGGCGCGACAGTTCCAGCTCCGGCGGCGAGCAGAAGCACGGATAGAGCACGTCCTGCCTTTCAAGCACCGCGAACTGCTGCGCATACAGCGTGCCACGCTGCGACTGACGGTAGGGTCCGCGCTCATCCTCGCGGTCCGGGCCCGCGTCCCAGTCGATGCCGAGCCAGCGCAGGTCCGCCATGAGCGCCGTGGTGTACGAGTCGAGGCTGCGCTCGGCGTCGGTGTCTTCGATACGCAGCAGGAAACGGCCCCCGGCGTTGCGCGCCAGCAGCAGGTTGAACAGCGCAGTGCGCGCATTTCCCAGGTGCAGCTCACCGGTGGGACTGGGGGCGAAGCGGGTGACCCGCTGCGGCTCGCCGCTCGGGGCTGAAATCGCGCTCGCGCTCATGACGCCATGTTACGGGAAACTTACGAATCTCAACAAAGCGCCGCAACCTGCCGCCCTGCTATAGAATTCGCGGCCGGCGCGTGTCCGACCACGCAACGGAGGATTCGATGTCCATTCAGCCCCGCACCCGGATCGGCGCTCTCGCAACGCTGCTGGTCACCGTCATGCTGCCGCACGGGGAAGCGCGCGCCGATGAGCCGAACCCGCAGGTGAAGGTCACCACCGATATGGGGGAGTTCGTCATCGAAGTGCGCCAGGACCGCTCGCCCCTCACCGCTGCGAACTTCCTGCGTTACGCGCGCGAGGGCTTCTACTCCGGCACCCTGATACACCGCGTGGTCGCGAACTTCGTCATCCAGGGCGGCGGCCACGATGCCACGACTAACGCACTCAAGGCGCCGCACGAAAATGTCTTCAACGAGTCCGGTAACGGGCTGCAGAACAAGCGCGGCGCCGTGGGCATGGCGCGCGGGGAGGCGCCCCACTCCGGCAACGCGCAGTTCTACGTCAACCTGGTCGACAATCCGGATCTGGATCCGGTCTCGACCCGCTGGGGCTATGCGGTCTTCGGCCGCATCGTGCAGGGGATGGACGTCATCGATCGCATCGGCGCGACGCCCACCGGCTCCATGGGACCGTTCAAGTCCGATGCACCCTTAAAGCCGGTCGTCATCGAGAAGATGGAGATTGTCGCGGCGGCGGCGGCCACGAGCGCGCCGGTCGTGGCCCCGGTGATGCCGCCCCGGCAGGACACGATCCTCTCGCCGAAGTAACTTTTGTGGCGCGCCTGTTCGTCTCGGACGTGCATCTGGATGCCGGCGCGCCGCAAGCCACGGAGCAGTTCCTCGGGTTTCTGGCCACCGCGGCCGCGGGAGCCGAGGCGCTCTATATCCTGGGCGACCTGTTCGAGGCCTGGGTGGGCGATGACGACCAGGATCCCGACAAGGAGCGGGTGTGTCGCGGACTGCGCGCACTCGCCGCGCGCGGCGTCGCCTGCTTTGCGCTGCATGGCAACCGCGACTTCCTGCTCGGCGCGGGGTTCTGTGAACGCAGCGGCTGCCGGCTGCTGAGCGATCCGGTGGTCGCGCAGTTCGATGGCGAGCGGGTGTTGCTCACGCACGGCGATGCGCTGTGCACCGACGATCATCCCTATCAGGAGTTGCGCAGCATGGTGCGCAGCCGCGATTGGCAGCAGCGCTTCCTTGCCCTGCCGCGCGAGCACCGCGAGCTGCTGGCCGATGAGGCGCGCGCCGGCAGCCGGCGGCACACCTCGCGCACGGTGCCCTACATC
>DASWUP010000021.1:0-2281 GCA_036401635.1 Steroidobacteraceae bacterium | reverse complement strand
GGCACGAGCGAGTCAAAACCCACTCTGCTCATCATCGATGACGATCAGGAGCTGCGCGCGATGCTGGCGGAGTACCTCGCCCCCGAGGGATTCCTCACCCTCACCGCGGGCACCGGGCCTTCGGGACTGGAACAACTCGCGCGTGCGCCGGTCGATCTTGTGGTGCTGGATGTCATGCTGCCGGAGCTCTCGGGCTTCGAGGTGCTGCGCCGCATCCGCGCGGTGAGCCGGGTGCCGGTCATCATGCTCACCGCCCGGGGCGAGGAAGTCGATCGCGTGGTGGGTCTGGAAATGGGAGCGGACGACTACCTCGCCAAACCCTTCAGCGCGCGCGAACTGGTGGCGCGGATCCGGGCGGTGTTGCGGCGCATGCCGGGCGAAGGCCAGAGCGCGAGCGCAGTCATCGTGTGGGGCCCGCTGCGCCTCGACCTGCGCGCGCGCCGCGCCGAGGTCGGCGATCGCGATCTGGAGCTGACGTCTGCGGAGCTGCGGATTCTGGAGCTGCTGGTACGCGCCGATACGAGCATCGTCACGCGCGAGGAGCTCATGACGCAGGCGCTCGGCCGCCGGCTCCTACCGACCGATCGCAGTCTCGACACGCACGTGAGCAACCTGCGTCGCAAGCTCGCAAAGTACACCGACCGCGTCACCCTGCAGGGCGTGCGCGGCTCGGGCTACGCGCTGGCACTCGCGCCCGCGCGCACACGGGCGCCGCAGAGATAAGGCCCGTGCACTCTCTCTACTGGCGGATCTTTCTTGCTTTCTGGGTGGCGCTGGCGCTGATCCTGGTGGGCACGGTCACGGTCGCGGTCAACGCCACCGCGCACCGCACCGAACGCCCGTGGGTGCAGCGCGGTCAGCTCTACGCGCAGGCCGCACGCGCCTTTGAGTCCGGCGGGCCCGAGGCGCTCAAGAGCTGGCTCCACTCGCTGCCGGCGGAACCGTTCGGCCGCACCTTCGTGGTCGAGCCGCAAGGACACGAGATGCTGGGACGACCGCTCCCACCCTCGCTCAGCGGCTCGCGTGACACAGCCGGTGCCAGCGGCGCGCAGCCGGGGGCCGCCGCTGGCGCCATTGCCCCCGTCGGCGGGGCGTTGGTGCTGGTCGCACCGGGCGGCAGCACCTATCACGTGGTCATCGGTCCGGTGCACGACAGGCCGCGCCTGTTTGGTGAGCTGGAACTGCCGGGCGTGCCGCTCACCCTGCTCGCGATCGCACTGGGCGTAAGCGCCGCGGTGTGCTTCTTTCTCGCCCGCTACCTCGCATCGCCCGTGGACCGCCTGCGGCTCGCGACCCGGCAGATGGCAGCCGGTGACCTCAACGTGCGCGTGCTGCCGGCACTCAAGGGGCGACAGGATGATCTGGGTCTGCTGGCGGCGGACCTCGACACCATGGCGGAGCGGCTGCGCCTGCTCCTCGAGGCGAAACAGCAGTTGCTGCGCGATGTGTCCCACGAGCTGCGCTCACCGCTCGCGCGTCTTCAACTCGCACTCTCGCTCGCGCGCCGCGAGGACACTCGCGCGGAGCGCCACCTGGCGCGCATCGCCTGCGAGGCGGAGCGGCTCGAGCAGCTCATTGCGCGCACGCTGATGCTCGTGCGCCTGGAGCGCCCCGTGCACGCGCTCGAGCAGGCGAGCGTCGAGGTCGGCGAGCTGCTGCGCACCATCGTCGCGGATGTCGCCATCGAGGCGGATGCGCAGGGCTGTCTCCTGCGAGTGCAGGCGGACGGTGAGTTGCTGGTGTCGGGTGATCCTGAGCTGCTGCGCAGCGCCTTCGAGAACGTGATCCGCAATGCCGTGCGTTACAGTCCCGTGGATGCCCTGGTCGGGATCACGGCGCGGCGCATGACGGGCGAGGGGCAACAGGGGGGGCTCATCGAAGTCATCATCTGCGATCACGGCCCCGGGGTGCCGCAGAAGGAGCTCGGGCTGATCTTCGAGCCTTTCTACCGCATCGATGCGGCGCGCGGGCACGGCCGCTCGGGCGGCGAGGGTCTGGGCCTTGCGATTGCAGCGCGCGCTGTCGCACTGCAGGGCGGCCACATCGAAGCGCGTAACCTCGAGGCCGGGGGACTGGCGGTGTCGATCACGTTGCCGGCGATGGGCCGCGTCAGCTCACAGAAGCAACCTGCAGCCGTGGCGGTGACCTAGGCGCGGCAGCGTCGCTGTGCGATCGGTGTCTTGAGCTGCTGCCACCGCGCGAATCCCACACCGGCCAGGCCGAGGGCGAGCAGGCTGAGCGTGGCGGGTTCCGGAACGGACGTCGGCGTTGCCGCGATCTC
>DASWUP010000020.1:0-6630 GCA_036401635.1 Steroidobacteraceae bacterium | reverse complement strand
CCGCGGCGTGTCGCCGGCGCGGGCGCGGAGCTGCACCAGCTGCGCGCCTACGTGCGCGGCGACCCGCTGGCCAGAATCGACTGGAAGGCAACCGCGCGCGCCGGCACGCTCGTCACCCGTGAGTACAGCGAGGATCAGCATCTCGACATCCTGGTCGCCATCGACGCCGGCCGTTTCAGCCGCGTACGCGCCGGGCGCCTGGACCGCTTCGGCCTGTATGCCAACCTGGCAGCGCGCTTTGCGGAAATCGTCACGCACCATGACGACCGCATCGGACTGGTCGTGTACGCCGACCGCGTGCTCGCCAGCTGCGCGCCGGCGCGCGGACTGCCCAGTGTGACACGCCTGCGCCGCGTGCTGGAGCAGCTGTCGGTACAGGCCGCGGAGTCGGATCCTACGGCCGCCGCGGTCAGCATGCGCGGTCTTCTCAAGCATCGCGCACTCATCGTGCTGCTCACCGATCTCGACGACGCCAACGTCGCCGACCAGCTGGGGCGCGCCGTGCGGCTGCTGGCCCCGCCGCACCTGCTCGTGGTAGCGGGCGTGCACAGCGGTGAGATCGCAGCCCTGGCCCAGGGCGAGGCGCGCGACTGGCAGGACCCGTGGATTGCGCTCGCCGCTGCCGAGCACGAGGCGCGCGCCGCCGCCCAGCGCCTGCTGCTGCAGCGCCTCGGCGCGCCGGTGGTGGCGGCGCCCGCGGAGCGGCTCGAGCAGGCGGTGTTCGCTGAGTACGAAGCGCTGCGCCGCTCGCGGCGCGTGTAGCGGCGGCTTAGGACGCGGGCCGGCGTGCGCGCCGGCCAAACAGCCAGCCGGACAGCAGCGCCACCATGAACAGCCAGTAACTCACGCCGATCGCGATACGCGCCCAGAGCGCAAAGCGCGGATCAGGCGAAACGTAACCTTCCAGGATTCCCGCTCCCACCAACAGCAGCGCGCAGGCGATCAGGAGCTTGCCGGAGCGCAGCGCCGCGACGCGAAACGATTCAATGCGCCCCGCCTGCGCCGGGCGCACGAGCGCCTCCCCGACGGCGGCGCCCGCGGCGCCCGACAGGCACATGACCGAGAGCTCAACGCAGCCGTGCGCCACCATGAATCCGGACAGCTGCTCGCGCAGTCCGTGCAGGCTCACGAACGCGAACACCGCACCCAGCATCAGGCCGTTCAAACCGAGGATATAAAGAGTGCCGAGTCCGAACAGGAACCCGGCGCAGTAGGCGAACAGACTCACGACGATGTTGTTCGCCAGGATCTGCACCGACAGCACCGAGGAAGGCACGATGTTCAGCAACCCTTCGGTCCACAGCTGGCCGTGCTCCACGCTGGCGATCAGATCAGGGGAAGCGAACAGCGCAATGAGCTCCGGGTAACGCTGCACCAGCGAGTATCCGCCGATCACGGCCAGCGCGAAAATCACCGTCGACCACAGGATGTACGGCCTGAGCCAGCGCACCACCGCCGGAATCTCGTCGCGCCACAGCGTGAGCAGCTCGCTGCCGATGCGCCAGGCGCCGTGATGCAGCGTCGCGTGTGCGCGCGCGTAAGCGCCTTCCAGGTACTCGCGGGTGCGTGAATCCGGCATGAGCGTGCGCACGCGCGCCAGATCATGTGCGAGCAGGCGATAGTCGTCCGCCAGGCTGGTGGCGTCCGCGGCGTCGTCGCTGCGCCCGCGGGCGAGCCGGCGGGTGCGGCTCTCCGCCTGGCGCCACAGATCGGCGCGCTGCAGGAGGCTAACGCTGAGAGCGCGTTGCCGAGTCGAGCCGTTCACGGTCAATGCCTCTATTGAGGACGCGCGAGGCGCTCGAGGCGCGTGCGCCACGCGGCGTCGTCATCGTTGCCGGGCTCACCGGGGTCGGCGCCGTAGCGCCTCACTACCTGCCGTGCAAGCCGCACGCGCGCGCCGGGCTCGAGCGTCGCCCAGCGCTCAAGGAGCTCGGCGACGATTTCGGCGCCGACCGCGTCGAGCCCGCTGGCCCGATGAGCGGTACTCGCGGGCGTCGGCAGGCGTGCATCGGTATGCTCAAACACCAGCAGCGTGCCGGCGGCCATGTCGCCGATGCGCAGGTTGTCGCGCGTCAGGACCACCGCGATCAGACCCACGCCGTAGAACAGCGGCAGGCTGTCCACCAGGCGAAACACGTTGCGGATCAGGAGGGCCCCGGCGCCGGGCACGCCGCCATCGCGCGCCACGATACGCACCCCCGCCATGCGCTTGCCCGGCGTGCTGCCGCGCATCGCCAGCTCCACCGCATGATGATAGAGCAAATAGATCGCCAGCGCGGGTGCGACCACGCCGCCAAACCAGCGGGCATCGTTCATCAGGGGCGGCGCGAGGCTGAAGCGCCCGTTACAAAGGAGTGCGCCAATCACGAACCAGGCGAGCGCGAGAATCAGGCGGATGTGCCAGTCGACCAGGAACGCGTACGCGCGTGCGCCCGGACCGGCCACCGACAGCGACACATCGATGCCGGTGACACTGTCGACGACCAGACCGCGCGCCGCGCCGCTCATGGGGCGAGCTCTCTCAGCATGCTTCTTCCGCGAGCAGCTCGGCCTGGTACTCCTGCTGCAGCGCCTCGATCAGCTCATCGAGCTGTCCGTCCATGACCTGCTGCAGTTTGTAGAGAGTCAGGTTGATACGGTGATCGGTGACGCGCCCTTGGGGGAAATTGTAGGTGCGGATCCTTTCGGAGCGATCGCCGCTCCCCACCTGCAGGCGGCGCGCTTGCGCTTGCGCGCTCTGCTGTTTCTGCTGCTCGGCGGCCAGCAGGCGCGCCTTGAGCAGCGCCATGGCGCGCGAACGGTTCTTGTGCTGCGAGCGCTCATCCTGGCATTCCACCACGATGCCGCTCGGCAGATGCGTGATGCGCACCGCAGAGTCGGTCTTGTTGACGTGCTGGCCGCCCGCGCCCGAGGAGCGGTAGGTGTCGATGCGCAGCTCGGCCGGGTTGATCTCGACCTGCTCGACCTCATCGAGCTCGGGCAAAATCGCCACCGTGCACGCCGAGGTGTGGATGCGCCCCTGCGCCTCGGTCGCCGGCACGCGTTGCACGCGGTGCGTTCCGGATTCGAACTTCAACAGCGAGAACGCACCCTTGCCGACGATGCGGCTGATGATCTCCTTATAGCCGCCGTGCTCGCCTGGGCTTTCGCTGAGCACTTCGGCGGCGAGCCCCTTGGACTCGGCGTAGCGCGCGTACATGCGGTGCAGCTCACCGGCGAAGATCGCGGCCTCATCGCCCCCGGTACCGGCGCGCACCTCGAGAAAGATGTTCCGGTCGTCGCGCGGATCCTTTGGCAGCAGCAGCGTGCGCAACTCGCTCTCGGCGGCCTCGAGCTCACGCTGCACGCGCCCCACCTCCTCCTCGCCGAGAGTGCGCATGCGCGCGTCCGGATCGCTCTGCAGGTCGCGCGCCGCGGTGAGATCACGTTCCAGGCCGTGGTAATGGCCAAAGCGCTCCGCCAGCGGCTGCAGGCGCGCGTACTCCATGGACAGTTCCCGGAACTGCTGCGAGCCGCCCCGCACCTCGTCGGTGGCCAATAGCCGGCCCACCTCCTCGAAGCGATCGGACAGTTTCTGCAGGCGCTGGCGGATGGATTCCTTCATGGTTGCGGCTTTTGGGCGCGGCATTCTCCGGGATGTCTGCAGTTTGTGACAAGTTGCGCAATGCACACCATCTGGGGAGGCTCTATAGTGCCGGGAGTGAGTATCATCAAAGCGTGCGTAACTTAAGCCCAGTCGTGTGCGTGTCGGTGCTGGCGGTCTTGCTGGTCACCGGATGCGCCGGCACGCGCCCCGCCAAGGAAACGGCGCCACCGCCCCCGAGCAGCGATGCCAGCGCCCTGACCGTAATAGCCGAAGTGGCCCTGAAGCGCGGCGACTGCCGGGCGGCCTCGGAAGCCTACACGCATGCCGCCGCCGTGACCGCGGAAGTCCAGCTTGCGCGCCGCGCCACCCAGGTGGCGATGGCTTGCGAGCATCTGCCGGCAGCCTGGCAGGCGGCAACTCGCTGGCGTGCACTGGCGCCCGGGGATCGCGAGGCGGACGCCCTGTACGCGGCTGTGGCGCTGAAGCTCTATCACACCGCCGAGGCACGGGCCGCCATCCACGACTTCTGGCGCGCCGAAGAGCACGCCAATGCCGCCGGCACAGCCGCCGCCAAGCCATCTCAGCCAGGCGCGGTCGCTAACAACGGCGCAGCGCCCGCCACCGCCGCTGCGCCCGCTGCGCCGCGCGCCGCCCAGCGCATGGCGAAGAGCATGACCGAGTTGACGGCGCTGCTGCTGGAGGAGTCCGATGCGCCCGCCGTGTTGATGGCCATGAGCGGGGCGCTGGAAACCACGGCGGACTCACCCGAGACACTCACGTTGTTGGGCGAGCTCGCACTGGCCGCGTACGACGGACAGCGCGCGAAAGCGTACGCGCAGCAGGCGCTCCAACACGACCCCAAGGACGCTGCGGCCCTGCGGGTACTGGCGCGCGCTTACGTGGTGCGCGGCGATGCCCCGCAGGCGGTCGCCACCGCGCGCCAGGCGAAGGCGGACGATGCGACGCGCGGCGGCTTTGAGCTTGCGGAGATTCTCGCCTCGCTCGATCGCAACGAGGAGGCCCACCAGGAGCTCGAGCATCTGCGCGCGGGTGGCGCGCCGGCCGCGGAGATCGATCGGCGGCTCGCGCTACTGGCGTTCGCTTCCGGGGACCTGAAGGAGGCGCGGCAGCGCTTCACGGAGCTGCTGTCGAGCGGCCGCGGCAACGACACCGCGCAGCTGTATCTGGCCGATATCACCGCGCGCGACGGCGACCCGCAGGGCGCGATCGCAGCCTACCGCCGCCTCTATGACTCGTCCGTGGCGCTGTCGGCGCGCTCGCGGGCCGCGTCGCTGCTGCTCGATCGCAGCGCGCGCGCCGAAGCACTCGCGCTGCTCGATGACTACGCCGCGGACCATCCGGAGGATGAGCTCGATCTGACCCTTGCCAAAGCGCGGCTGCTCGCCGATCACGGCGAAGCGGACACGGGGCTGGCGTTGCTCGCGGCCGCGCTCGAGCGCCATCCGCAACATCCCTCGATCGAATACGACCGGGCGGTGATTCTCGAGCAGGCGGGACACGTGCACGAGTCGGTCGAGGCGCTCGAGAAGATGCTCGCCGAGCGACCCGACGACCCGACTCTGTTGAATGCTCTCGGTTACACGCTGGCGGACCACACGCTCGAGCTGGGGCATGCCGAAGGGCTGATCCGGCGCGCGCTAGCCGTGATGCCCGACAACCCCGCAGCGCTCGACAGCCTGGGCTGGGTGCATTTCCGCGCGGGCGATGCGAACAGCGCGGTCGGCACTCTCGAGCACGCTTACTCCCTCGGCCACGACGCCGAGATCGCCGCTCACTGGGGTGAGGCACTGTGGGTGAGCGGCAAGCGCGGCGAGGCGCGCCGGGTGTGGGCGGCGGCGCTGGCCCGCGAGCCCGATTCGAAACCGCTGAAGGCTACGCTCAAACGGTTCCTGCCCGATGCGAAGTAGGTTGCTGCGCATCGGCGCAGCGGCCGTACTGTGCGCGTTGGCCGGCTGTCGCACCGCGACGGTGTTCTTTCCAGTGGTGGCGCCGTGGGAAGTGCGGCGGCCGCAGCTGCAGGCGCGCGAGCACTTCGACCTCAGGGGTCGTGTGGCGGTCGCCACCGGACAGGAAGGCTTCAACGCGAACCTGCATTGGGCACAAGAGGGGGTGCGCTCGCTGCTGACGCTCGAGGGCCCGCTCGGAGCAGGTGGCGTCCAGATCAGCGCATCGGGCAATGAACTCGACATTGTCACGGCACGCGGCGCGCACGTGAACAGCGCCGCGGCGCACGCCGAGCTCGCGACGCGCCTGGGGTTCGATCCGCCGCTGCCGAGTCTGCGTTACTGGATCCTCGGAGTGCCCGACCCGGCCCAACCCGCGACCGAGGAGTTCGATGAACGGCAACAGCGCCTGCAGGGTCTCACCCAGGCCGGCTGGCACATCGCCTACAACCTCTACGTTGCGGTCGGCGCTGACTGGCTGCCGGCGCGCCTGACGTTGCAACGCGACGCGGTGCGCGTACGGCTGCTCGTGGATGACTGGCAGTTATGACACCCGCGGCGGGTGAGTCGCTCGCGGGAGCGCGCCCGCAGACGCACTGGCCCGCCCCCGCGAAACTCAATCTTTTCCTTCACGTGACCGGCCGTCGCGCGGACGGCTATCACGAGCTGCAGACACTCTTTCAGCTCATCGACCTGTGCGACATGGTCGCGATCAGCGTGCGCGAAGACGGGCAGATCGAGCGGCCGCTGGGTCCGCAGGAGGTGGCGAGCGAGGCGGATCTGACCGTACGGGCCGCCCGAGCCCTCAAGCGCGCCTCCGGCACGCGCCTCGGGGCGAGCTTGCGGGTGCGCAAATGCATTCCACAGGGCGGGGGAATGGGCGGAGGGAGCTCGGACGCGGCGACCACGCTGCTGGCGCTGAACGAGCTGTGGAACTGCCGGCTTTCGCTGCACGAACTCGCGAGCCTGGGGTTACCGCTAGGTGCGGATGTGCCTGTTTTTGTTCAAGGTTCCTCGGCCTGGGCGGAGGGGGTCGGAGAGCGCCTGACGCCAGTCACGCTGCCCGCAAAGTGGTACGTC
>DASWUP010000019.1:0-3245 GCA_036401635.1 Steroidobacteraceae bacterium | reverse complement strand
GAGCTGCCCAGTGCCTCGAACAGCGCGTCGGTGCGCGCCTGGCTGCGCTGATACTCTGCGAGTGTAATGCCCATATCCGCGGTGTCCCGGCCGCGAGTCGCGGCGCGCGACAGGGCCAGGGGAACCAGTACGCCCTGGGTCGGCACCTGGCGCATGATCCAGGTTTCCACGCCAAGACTCGCGAGCGCATGCACGGTGCGCTGCAATGCCGCTGAAAAGTTCCGTTCATTGTCTGCTGCGTCCCCGCCAGCCAGGTATGTAGACCGGCTGTAGGGGTCGAGCAACCGTGCAAGGGCCGGTTCGGGCCGGGCAGGCAGATAGGCCGTCCAATAGGCTACGAGCACCACGCGCGTGATACCGCGCTCCTTTATTGCGCGCACCACGCTGGAGTTGAACTCGCGGCAGTAGTGTGAGGCGGGCGCGTGCGCCACGAGTACATCCAGAAGCGGCGGACACGAGCTGTAACTTGCCTGGGTAACGCCCGCCGCGTGCATCGTTCCGAGCTCCGCCAAGGCTGGGGCGATCGCGTTCGCGTGGCTGTCGCCCCACACCAGAACGTGCGGGTGCGTCGGTAGCGGCGCGGTGAGGGTGCATAGGGTGCCAGGTGCCGGCGGCCCGCGATGGCACACACCGGCACCTGGGCTGTCCGGTATTCCTGCCGAATCGAACGCGAGGGCTGCAGCGGAGAGCCGCGACGGGAACCCGCCGCGCTCGATGATAACCAAGGCTGCGCCGAGGACGACGACGCCCAGCGCCACGAGAGCGGCAAGCGGCGTGCGTGGGGCAGCCGGATCAGCCCCGAGGCGGAAGGGTCGTTCCACCCACCTCCAGGAAGCGTAGGTCAGAATCGCCACGGCGCACAGCGCGCACAGCGTTTCGATCAGCTCGAGATCCCGTCCCACGTAGTAGCGCGCGAGCGTGAGTACCGGCCAGTGCCACAAGTACAGCGAATAAGAGCTCGCGCCGATTGCCACCAGCCACCTCGTGCTCAGCAACTTCCCGCCCAGCGTTTGCCCCTGGCAGTTCGCCAGGATCACGCCGCCGGCTGCCAGGACCGGAACGAGGGCCGCAACGCCCGGATACGGCGTCGTTGGCGTCAGCCCGATGGCCGACACGAGAATGCCTGCAAGTCCGCCGATGCCGACCGCGGCGCGCAACCGGGTGCTGTGCGCTACCCGGCTGGCGCTGAGCGCGATCAGCCCGCCGACGAGGAACTCCCACGCGCGTGCGGGCAGCAGATAGAAGGCTGTGCCCGGATGTGAACCGCTCAACCACACACCGAATGCGAACAGCATGATGGCCGCGATCGCAAATGCCGCCACCCGGAAGCGCGGGACAAGCGCAGCGATGACCAACAGGATGGGTGGAAACACCAGATAGAACTGCTCTTCCAGGCCGAGCGACCAGGTATGCAGCAGCGCCTGCTCCGGAACCTGATCCGCAAAGTAGCCCTGACGTCCCCAGAAAAAGAAATTCGGGACGAGTGCGAACACCGCAATGCTGGAGCCGGCGAGCCTGCGCAGGTCGCGCGGGCCGAGGATGAACCACCCGGCAAGCAGTGTCGCGGCCAGCATGACGATGGCCGCGGGCATCAGGCGCCGCATTCGACGTGCGAGGAATGTCGCCGCCGAGAACCGGCCCTGGTCGATCAAATCGATGAGGATTCCAGTGATGAGGAAGCCCGATATGACCAGGAAGACGTCGACGCCGATGTATCCGGCCGGCACCACGCCCAGCTTGGCGTGGTAGGCAACGACGAGCAGTACTGCAACGCCGCTTCACGCGCGAACCGGTTTGCGCGGGTCACTCGGCATCTAGACGGCGGCCCCGGTGGCGTCGAGATCGCGCAGATCGCGCCCGCACGTCTCGCGGCCGAACCGAGCGATGAGAATCGACGAGCCGATCGCGGACACCGCGATCAGCGCGATCGCCGCCCCAAGGGGCGGGATCCCCACGGCGACGCTCCCGGTCTGCGCGATGAGTCCGCCCAGCTTGCTGCAGGCTGCGACCCAGCCGGTAGCCCGGCCGCGGATACGCAGCGGATAGTTCTCCGCCGCGTACGGCAGGAGCATCGATATCAACCCACAGGAGCCGAGGATGACCAGCGCCAGGGGCAGCAACGGTCGTGACAGGCCTGCAGGACCGAGCTCCTGCGCCGACAGTCCCACGAGCCCCACGACCATGACGACAGTCATGACAATCAGCGACCACTTTGTGCTCCAGACGCTGAACATCCACGCGCAGATCGCGATTACCGGAGCAGCAAGCAGCGTGGACCGGGCGATCAGCCCGCTCGCGGCGCCCACGCTGCGCCCTTCCGCAACCAGCGTCGCGGGCAGCCACAGGAGCAGACCGAAATTGACCAGGCCCCAGGCGAGCGCCGCCAGGGTCAGCGCGGTGGTGACGCCGAGAAACCCGGGGCTCATCGGTGGCACGGGTGCGTGACTGTCCGGCGTGGGCGCGGCGACAGCCTCGGTGCCCGGGGTCAAGACAACTCCGAAGCGCGCCAGGGTAGCGCGCGCGAGGTCGCCCCGGCCCATGTGTTGCAGGAAGCGGGCGGATTCGGGAAGCAGAGGACTCAGCGCCACCAGAATGAGCCCCGTCGGCAGGTTGAGCAACCACATGATGCGCCAGCCAAAGGTTGGCTGAAGCAGCGCAGACAACGAGCTGGCCGCAAAGAACCCACCTATTGCACCGATGCCGCCGACTAACACCAGACTCCAGCCCCGGTGCCGCGTCGGCATAATCTCGGCGAGCAGCGCATAGGCGACCGGCAGCATGCCGCCAGCGGCTGCGCCCATCATGAAACACATGCCGACGTTCCACCAAAAGTTCGGCATGGCACCGCAGATCGATGTGCCGACGAACATGACGGAGGACAACACGAGCGACGCGCGTCGCCCGTAGACGTCGGCCAACACGCCCCACACGCACGAGCCGACGACCGTGCCGGTGAGCGCGGCGAACGGCAGCCATGCGACCATCTGGGCGCCGACGTGGTATTCCACGCGCATCCCGGGCGTGACGAAACCGAGGCTGGCCGGTTTCATGATGTCGATGACGAGTGCCAGAGCGAGCAGCGTGGCGACGCGCCAGTGCGCCGCGCTGAGCGTGGCATGTTCGAGCGGCGCCACCACATCGAGCGGCTGCCCAGGCGGCACCCGGCCCGGGCGATTCGGCAACAGGCCATACGCGGCAAGACCCACGCCCGCCACGATCGCGGCCATGCCGAACACCATGCCCCG
>DASWUP010000018.1:0-2855 GCA_036401635.1 Steroidobacteraceae bacterium | reverse complement strand
CTTAGTGGTTGCTCGCAACGACCTCGCTCTGACGGGCCCGCTCGGTAGCCTTGATGCGTATCTTGAGCGCGTCAGCCATATTCCTGTGCTCACCCGTGAGCAGGAGCGCGCGCTTGCCGAGCGTTTTCTCAACGAGAACGACCTTGCGGCGGCCCGCGAGCTCGTGCTTGCGCATCTGCGCTTCGTGGTGCATATCGCACGCGGCTACGGCGGCTATGGCTTGCCGATGGGCGATCTCATCCAGGAAGGCAACATTGGCCTCATGAAGGCCGTGAAGCGCTTCAACCCCACGTTGAATGTGCGCCTGGTGTCGTTTGCCGTGCATTGGATCCGCGCCGAAATCCACGAGTACGTGCTGCGCAACTGGCGGCTGGTGAAGGTCGCCACCACCAAGGCGCAACGCAAGCTGTTCTTCAATCTGCGCCGCCTGAAAAAGAACCTCGCCTGGCTTTCGGTGGAAGAGACCGCGGCCGTGGCGCGTGACCTGGGCGTCACGCCGGCCGAAGTGACCGAAATGGAAAAGCGCCTCGCGGCGCGCGACATGTCCTTTGATCCGGCGCCGGAAGCCGACGACGACGAGATCTATAGCCCCGCGGCGTACCTGCCGGCCCCCGATGCCGATCCCGCCGAGCAGGTGGAAGATGCCGAAAGCGCGGATGATTCCGAGGACCGCCTGCGCGGTGCGCTCAGTCGCCTGGATGCCCGCAGCCGTGAGATCGTGCAACGGCGCTGGATGACCGATGACAAGGCGACGCTTCACGAGCTCGCCGGCCAGTACGGCGTCTCCGCCGAGCGCATCCGCCAGATCGAGTCGAGCGCGCTCGGGAAGCTGCGTGGAATGATGGCTGCTGCTTAGGATCTTAAGGGAGCCCGGTTACGCCTTAGCTCCTTGCAGCCCCCGCAGCCCCTGCGCTAGCGTGTCGCGCATGCGCACCGTGACCGACTGGCTCAGCGAATACGGCGCGAGCCATCAGCATCCGACCAACAAGCTCCTGCACTGGATCTGCGTGCCGCCGATCGTGCTGGCGGCCATGGGCCTGCTGTGGTCCCTACCGGTGCCGGCTGCGTTTGCCGCCCTCTCGCCGTGGCTCAACTGGGCGACGCTCCTCGCCGCCGCGGCGATCGTCTACTACCTGGTGCTGTCGCCGGCGCTCGCCGCCGGCGTGCTGGTCGCTTTCGCCGCGCTGCTCGCGATCACGCACGGGCTCGGCCGCCTGCCGTGGCCGTTATGGCTGACGTCGCTGGTCATTTTCGTAGTCGCGTGGATCGGCCAATTCGCCGGCCACGCCGTGGAGGGCAGGCGCCCCTCCTTCCTCAAGGACCTGCAGTTCCTGCTCATCGGCCCGCTGTGGCTGCTCGCAGCGGCCTATCGCACTTTGCGCCTTCCGTACTAGTCGACGGCGCTGGCTTGCGCGGCGGCGCGCACCGCGGCCGTGACCTTCTCGTGAAGCTCCTTGTCGAGCGGGTCGGGCACCAGCTCATCCGCGCGCGCCGCTCCCGCAATGGCGTGCGCGGCCGCCATGAGCATTGCGTCTGAAAAGCAGCGGGCGCGCGCTGCCAGCGCCCCCTTGAACAGTCCCGGAAACGCCAGCACGTTGTTGATGCCCTTACCGTCGGCGGCGAACGCCGCACCCTGCTCCCGTGCCACCAGCGGCTCGATCTCCGCATCCGGGTTGGACAACGCCAGAATTACCTGACCCTTCCTCACCCATTGCGGCCTGATGAGGCCCTTGACGCCGGTGGTCGCAATCACGATGTCCGCGCGCTGCATGAGCGCCTCGAGCGACACGCCCTCCCCGCCCATGGCCACGAGCCGCGCCACGGCGCCGGCATTGCGATCGGTACCGAGCACGTGCCGCACACCATAGGCGCGCAGCAGTCGCACGATGCCGGTACCCGCGGCTCCGAGGCCGAGCTGTCCGACGACGCTCGCCGTGAGATCAACGCCTGACTGGCGCGCCGCATTGATCAGGGCGGCGAGCGCGACCACCGCCGTGCCGTGCTGGTCGTCATGCAGCACCGGCTTTTGCAGCCGCGCGCGCAGCATCTGCTCGATCTCGAAGCATTCCGGGGCTGCGAAGTCCTCGAGCTGAATGGCCCCGAAAGAGCTCGCGATCCCGGTGACGATGTCGACCACGCGTGCCGGCTGCGTCTCCTCGATGAGTATCGGCACGCCATTGATGCCGACCAGGTCGGCGAACAACGCTGCCTTGCCCTCCATCACCGGCAGCCCCGCCAGCGCGCCGATGTTCCCAAGCCCCAGCACCGCGGTGCCGTTGGTGACGATGGCAACGGTGCTGCCTAGCGCCGTGAAATCGTACGCGGCCTGCGGGTCCTTCTGGATAGCGAGGCACACGCGCGCCACGCCCGGGGTGTACACATCGCGCAGCACCTGCCGCGTGTTGATCGGCAGGCTCGCCACCGTGCGGATCTTGCCACCGCGATGGCGATTGAATACGCGATCGGACTTGCCGACGAAGCGCGCGGTGGGCAGCTGCCCGATGCGCTCGTAGAGGGAGCGGTCCGCTTCCTCATCCATCTCGAGCGTGATCTCCCAGAGCGTGCGGCCCTGGTCGCGCCGCAGCGCGGTCAGATGCTCGATGGTGAGCTCCGCATCGGCGATGACCTGCAGCACCTTCGCGAGGCTTCCGGGCTGGTGGACCGTCTCGACCAGGATGATTTCAGGGATTTTCATGCCAAAAAGAGTGCACCAATGAGGCGCGGATGTCACCGCCGCCGGATACCCGTTATCATGCGCGCCCCGCGTCGGGGAGCCACTTTTTCAGGAGAGTGCCGTGGCCACAGCCGCCGCTACCACCGACCCAGCCGCGCAGGCGGCCGGCGCCGCGCTCGAC
>DASWUP010000017.1:0-2405 GCA_036401635.1 Steroidobacteraceae bacterium | reverse complement strand
TCGCCTCTGCGAAGTTGCTCTTTGTCGGCGCCCGCCGACTGGGTGAGCGCGGCCTGCGAGGCCGCCAGACTCATACACACAAAAAAGAGCAACCTCTGGCCAACGCTCTTGGTCCTCATTTCGCTCTCCCCTCGGTGTTGGCGACCTGCGCGCCGGTGTACGGACATCGTTCAGTCAACGAGCAGCTTGTAGCCCGCCGCAGCGGTGCGCAGCAGCGCAGGGGCCGCCGGGTCCGCTTCGATCTTCTGCCGCAGCCGGTGCACGAGCTGCTTCAGGAGCTGCCGGTCGCCGCCGCTGCGATGCCCGGGATCCGCGAGCACTTGCGGATAGCCTCGCAGACCTGGAAGCCGGTGAGGCCGGGCATGTTGATGTCGAGCACCACGAGGTCCGGGGATTCCTCCTCGAGGCGCCTCACCGCGGAGGGTCCGTCGCTCGCCTTGATGACAAGATAACCCGCCTGCGTCAGCGTGAAGGGTACTTTCATGCCGCGACCTGCGCCGGCAGCGTCACAGTGAAGCGCGTGCGGCCTGCCGCGGTGCGTTCGAAAGCGACACCGCCCGAATGCCGCTCGATGATCGACTTCACCAGCCACAGACCGAGTCCCAGGCCCGCCGGCTCCGGTTCTGCGCCGCCAGCGCGCCGGAACCGTGCGAACAGCGCCTGACCGTCACTCGCCTCGGGTCCCGGGCCTTCATCCTCCACCCACGCGAGTACCTGGCCTGCGCGCGCCTCGGCGCCGATGCGCACCGTGCTGTCTTCGGGCGCGAACTTGTTGGCGTTGGCGAGCAGGTTGACAAACACCTGCGTGAGGCGCGGCTTGTCACCCGCCACCAGCGGCAAATCATCGGGCAGGGCGACCGTGAGGGTCTGGCGCCGCTGCGCCAGTAGCGACCCCACCAGGGCGTGCGCGTCCTCCACCACCTCGGCGAGCGCCACGCTCTGGTGACGGATGCCGAGCTGTCCCGACTCGATGCGTACGCTCTCAAGCAGGTTGTCGATGAGCTGCGTCAGGCGCAGCGTGCCACGCTCGAGCGAGGTCACGAGCTCCTTCTGCTGCGCCGCCGGCATACGCTCCAAACCCGCGAGCAGCAGCTCGATCGACGCCAGCTGTGCGGCGAGCGGCGTGCGGAACTCGTGCGAGATGTTGGCGAGCACCGAGTCGCGTGCCCGGCGAACTGCCTCGAGCTCGGTCTCGTCGCGGATCACCTGCACCTGCAGGCCATCGACCTCGGAGGCGCTGGTGATCACCGCCGTGCGCGGCTCGCCCGGCGCCGCACCCAGGTGCTCGATGGCCTTGGCGCTGCCCGCGCTGCGCGCCTGCACGATCGGGCAGCGGAAATCGCAGGGTCGCCGGCCGTCTTCGTCACGAGGCTGCAGCACGTCGCCGCAGAAACGGCCGACCGCCTGCTCGGGGGTTACACCCAGCAGTCGCGCGGCCTGCGGATTGAGGTAGCGGACGATGCGGTTCTTGTCGACGGCGTATACGCCCTCCACGATCCCGCTGAGCACGGCCTGCGCCTCGGCCTCGCGCCGCCGTAGCGTGCTGGTGAGGTCGATGAGGTTGCGGCGCATGCCCTCCATGGTGCGCGCCAGTGCGCCGACCTCCGCGGCTCCTCCGGGCGGGATCGAGGCGGAGAAGTCACCCGCACCCAGCCGCGTGGCGGCGGCGGTGAGCGCACGCACCGGTCCTGCTACCAGCTCGCCCAGGATCACGCCGGCGAACACCGCGAGCGTGGCGAGGATCAGCGCAGTCACCAGCAGCTTTCTCACCAGGTGACGGGTGGGCGTGTCGACCGCGCTGGTCGGCAGCAGCGCTTCGATGAGCGCGATCGCCTCGCCGCTGGAGGCGAACATCGGCACAGCGCACGCATACACGTCCTGCGAGTCGATACGTTGCACCGCGGAGTGTCCGTCGGCGAGTGCCGCGGAGTACAGCGGCGTAAATCCGCTCACCGCCCCGCTGGTGTACGCGCGGTAGTCGATGAGCCGGACTTCCGCTCCCACCCGAGCGCTGAGAGTGCGCGCCAGCTTCTGGTCCAGGCGCAGCACCACGTACACGCTCATGCCCGCCTCACCAAGCGGGGCATGGGCGCCGAGCAACGGCACGCGCCCGGTCGCGGGCAGTGCCATGAAGGTCGCGCCCTGTTCGGCGCTCGCGGTGAGGATCTGCTGCCAGTCGAGCGCCGGGCCTGAGACGGCGACCACGGTCTTGCCGGAGAGCACCGCGCAGGCGTCCCCGGCAACGCACGAGCGGCGCAGGAACGGCGGCAACGCCTCGCTCTGTCCTTCGGCCGTCAGGCGCTGCAGCGTCGGACGCTCGGCGAGTGCGCGCGCCGTGGCGAGCGCGTCCTCGCCCATGCGCCGCAGGTCTTCGCGCGCGGTCGTGGCCGCGAGCTGCACGCGCG
>DASWUP010000016.1:0-2664 GCA_036401635.1 Steroidobacteraceae bacterium | reverse complement strand
GGGGGCCAAGGCGTTCGTGCAGAAGCCGTGGAATGACAATGAGCTGCTGGCGATCATCGCCGAGCTGCTCGGCCACTCCGAGGCAGCCAAGACGGGCGAGTATCGCCTCGTCGACTGACGACGCGTTTACGCGGGCCCCGGAGTCCCTAGTCGAAGGTACCCTGCCCGAATGAGCGGCTCGGTCCAGCGCATCCCCGCCATCCGCGGCTCCCGGTACGCCGGCGAGCTCAAGAAGGGCGCGCGCGACATGCGCTTCCCGCCCGATCTTGAACGCGAATACCACCACTTCTACCTCGCCGAACGCCGTACACACGTGCGTTCGTTCAACCTGATCATGGCCGCGCTAATGGCGCTCGCAGGCACGGATGCGCTCTGGGGCGAGCCCCTGCGCGCTCACCTCGCGCAGTACCTGCGCCTGGGAGCGATCGCAGTGAGCTACCTGGTCATGGCTTGGGCCGCCTACAGTCGGCACTACGAACGTTTCTACCTCCAGACCGCGCGCTACGCCTCGGTCGTGATTTCGCTCGTGGGGGCCGTTGAGATCGCCCACCGCATCCGCGGAGGTGGGGCGAGCTCTTCGGGTTGCTGACGGCCTACAGCATCGGCCTCTACTTCCTGGCCGGCATTCTGTATCGCGCGGCGCTGCAGGCGAACGTCGCCATGATCATCGCCTTTGCGACGACGCTGGTATATCTGGGAGAGTCCCTGACCAAAATTATGCAGCTGACGGGGATTCTCGCCGCGACCGCCGCAATCGGTGGCGTTGCGTTCCGCAACATAGGGATCCGCTTTCGTCGGACCTTTCTCGAGCGGGGCCTGATCGCTGAACTGGCTATCCAAGACAGCCTCACCGGTCTCAAGAACCGCGGCGCATTCGAGCGCTGCGCGATCGCCGGGTGCTGGTAGTGATGATGCTCGATGTCGATCATTTCAAGAAGTTCAACGATCGCTACGGCCACCAAGCGGGGGATGACGCGCTGCAGCGCATTGCTGCCGTCGTGGGCACATTCGCCAAACGGCCACTGGACCTCGCCGCACGCTACGGCGGAGAGGAGCTCGCCGTGATCCTCTTTGACGTCTCGCGCGAAAACGCCACCCGCATCGCCGCACAACTCCGCGCCGCCGTTCAAAATCTCCAAATTCCGCACGCCGACCAGGCCCTGGGCGTGGTCACCCTCAGTGTCGGCGTAGCGATCTTGCATCCGACACTTGAGCGCAGCCCCGAGGGTGTGGTGCAGTTGGCGGACCAAGCCCTGTACGCCGCCAAGCGAGACGGCCGCAACGGCGTGCGGGTTTGCGAGCGCGAATACGAAGCACTCTCGACCGGCACGTTCCAGGTGCTATAAGCCACGAAAAAAGTACTGACCCGCTCGTCATCGCCGCGAGCGGCAGGTGTACGATCGCCCCCTGGAGACGCCGGGGCAAGAGCGGCAGCACGTGGTCAATTTGAAAGCGCAGCCTTGCGCCGCGGAAGTCATTCGGTCCACCCGCGGCACGTCCGCCTGTCCCAAGCGGGACAAGGCCTGGGTGCTGGCCGCGGCGGTGTTGGGATCGACCATGGCGTTCGTCGACGAATCCGTCGTCAACGTTGCGCTGCCGAAGATCCAGGCCGATCTCGGTACCACGCTTGCGGCGATGCAATGGGTCATCAACGCCTACACGCTGTGCATGTCCGCGCTGCTGCTGATTGGCGGCGCGGCCGCGGACCGGTTCGGGCGCCGCGTGCTCTTTTTAATCGGCCTGGTCACCTTCACGCTGGCCTCGATCGCCTGTGGTTTGGCGCCGGATATCGCAGCGCTGATCGCAGCGCGCGTCATCCAGGGCGTAGGGGCGGCGCTGCTCATTCCTTGTTCGTTGGCGATTATCGGGGCTGCGTTTGACCCGCAGGAACGAGGTGCGGCGATTGGCATCTGGTCGGGCGCCTCGGCGCTCGCCGCCGGCGCAGGCCCGCTGCTCGGAGGCTGGCTGGTCGATCATCTATCCTGGCGCGCGATATTTTTGATTAATCCGCTGATCGCTATTCCAACGTTGTGGATTGCCGTGCTCCATCTGCCGGAAAGCGCCGATCCGACTGCGCGCGGCGGCCTGGATTGGCGCGGCGCCGTGTTGGCGTTCGGCGGGCTGGCCGGTCTGGTATACGGGCTGATCAGCGCTTCCAGGCTCGGCTGGCAGGATGTGACTGTTGCCGGGTCGCTGACGGCAGGCGCGCTGCTATTGTTGGGGTTCGTGCTGGAAGAACGGCGCAGCCGCGCGCCGATGATGCCGCTCAGACTATTTGGTTCCCGCAGCTTCAGCGGCGTCAACCTGCTCACGCTATTTCTTTACGGCGCGCTGGGCGGCGCGTTCTTTTTCCTGCCGTTTCTTTTGATCCAGGCGCATGGGTTTTCAGCGACCGCCGCCGGGGCGGTCTATTTGCCGTTCACGCTCGTTCTCGGAGTGCTGTCGCGCTGGTCCGGAGGACTGGTCGACCGCTTTGGCGCACGGTGGCCGCTCATCATCGGACCGGTCATCACGGCCGTCGGTTTTGCCGTGCTCGCCGTCGTCAGCGGCGAGCAGCGCTACTGGGTCTACCTCGGGCCAATGATAGTTTTGGGCTTTGGAATGGCCATCACCGTGACGCCGCTCACGACTACCGTGATCAACTCCGTAAAGGAGCGCGAGACG
>DASWUP010000015.1:0-6525 GCA_036401635.1 Steroidobacteraceae bacterium | reverse complement strand
GGCGAGCGACCAGGGCCGCATCGGCGGACTGGTAGGCAGCGCGGTCCTGGCGCAGGTGCGCGGCGTGCCGCTGTCCGAGGTCGGGCAGCCGAAGCCGCGCCCGTTCGGCCAACCGGTTCCGTTCGCGGCGCTCGCCGGCGGTGAAGTCCGCCAACACTTCAGACCTAAGCGCCGGCTGGCGCTGCACGAGTGGCACGAGGCCGCTGGCGCGACCTTCGTGCCCACCGGCCTGTGGCTGCGGCCACTCGTGTACTCGCGGCAATCAGGCTGGGAGGCGGTGCTGAGCGAAGCCCGCGCCGTGCGCCGCTCGGTCGGCATCACCGATGTGTCGACCCTGGGCAAGATCGACGTGCAGGGACCGGATGCCGCGCAGTTCCTGGACTTCATTTACGCGAACACGTTTTCCACGCTCGCGGTTGGTCGGGCTCGCTACGGCATCATGCTGCGCGAGGACGGGATGCTGCTCGACGACGGTACGACCTCGCGGCTCGCTCCGCAGCACTTCCTTGTCACAACCACGACCGTGAATGCTGCGGCGACGCTCGAGCACATGGAATTTTACCTGCAGGCGGTATGCCCGCGGCTTGATGTGCTCTTGACCGACGTCGGCGATCAGTGGGCGCAGTTCGCCGTCGCCGGACCGCACGCGCGTCAGGTCGTGGCGGCCGTGGTCGCAGGGCTGGATCTGTCCAACGAGGCATTTCCGTTCATGGCGGCGAGCGCCGCCACCATCGCAGGCGTCGCGGGACGGGTGTTCCGTATCTCGTTTTCGGGCGAGCTGGCCTACGAACTTGCCGTACCGGCCAGTCATGCGCTGGCGGCGTGGTCAGCGGTGCTCGAGGCAGGCAAGCCCTTCGGCATCGCGCCCTACGGCCTCGATGCGCTCAACACCCTGCGCATTGAGAAGGGTCATGTGACCGCAGCAGAGCTCAACGGCAACACCAGCGCCGATGATCTCGGCTTTCAGCGCATGCTGAAGAAGCACGGCGACTTCGTCGGCCGCGCGTTGTCGCAGCGACCGGGCGTCGCGGCGGCCGATCGGCTGCAGCTTGTCGGCGTACGGCCTCTCGAGCGCTCGCAGCGCCTGCGCAACGGCTTACAGCTCGTCGCACCCGAGGCGCGCAGCACGAGTCTCGGCTATCTGACCTCATCGACCCCTTCGGTCGAGTTGGATGGCTGGGTGGGCCTTGCGTTGGTGGCGGGCGGCCGGCAGCGCATCGGTCAGCGGCTGATCGGCACATCGCCCGTTCACGAGGAGGTCACCGAGATCGAGATCGTCAGCCCTCACATGCTCGATCCTCAGAACGTTCGTGTCCGGGCCTGACTCTATGTCGATGCCGCACAATGCGTCCGGCATCCAGCTTGGCTTCTGCGCGGCGGATATTGTCGAGATCGCCGCGCTCCACGGGCGCGCGCGCGAGCTCGAGAACATCGCGCGCGGCCGTGGCCCTAACCTGCCGGCGTTCGGCCGGGTGGCGGACGCGTCCGGCAAGCTCGCGCTTTGCGTGCGGCCCGAGCGCTGGCTGCTCCTGAGCCCGCCAGCCTCCCCGGGCGTGACCGCGGCGCTGTGGCAGAGCGCCTGTGCAGGAGTCGGCGTCGCGGTTGACCTGTCGTCGGGCCTCGCGGCGTTGCATCTTGCTGGCCCGCAGGTCTGCGAGGTGCTCGCGAGGGCCTGCCGCCTGGATCTGGATCCGCAAGTCTTCCCGGCAGGAAGCGCCGCCGCCACCATCATGGTGCAGGTGTCGGTGGTCCTCGCGGCGCTCCCGTCCGGACTCTTGCTGCTCACGCCCTCGAGCACCGCGCGGCATTTTCGCGAATGGCTCGCAGCCACGGCGAAGCCCTTCGGGCTCACGCCACGTTCGGATGTTACTGTTGCGGTACTGTCCGGAGACGAAGCGTCATGAAGGATTCCGCGCGAGCCGTCGTCATCGGTGGCGGGGTGGTCGGCGCCAGCACGCTCTATCACCTCGCCAAGATTGGCTGGACCGACGTGCTGTTGCTCGAGAAGAGTGAATTGACCTCGGGCTCGACCTGGCATGCGGCCGGCGGCATGCACACCTTCAACGGCGAGGCCAACATCTCGCTGCTGCAGAAATACACCATCGATCTGTATCGCGAGATCGAGGCGCTCTCCGGTCAGTCCTGCGGACTGCACCCGAACGGCGGCCTGATGCTCGCGGCAACGCCCGGCGAGCTCGACAGCCTGAAGCTCATCTGCTCGCGTGCCCGCTACCTCGGGATGGAAACCGAGATGATCTCCCTCGAGCAGGCGCGCAACTTCAATCCGCTGATTGATACCAGCCACTTCATCGGTGCGTTGCGGCGCGCTGACGGCGGCCACTGCGATCCCTCGGGGACCACCCACGCCTACGTCAAGGCGGCGCGCCAGCTCGGCGCCTCCGCGGAACGCTTCACCCGCGTGCTGTCGCTCGGGCAGCGTCGCGACGGTACCTGGGATGTCGTGACCGACAAGGGCACGGTCCACGCCGAGCACGTGGTCAACTGCGCGGGTCTGTGGGCGCGTGAAATCGGCCATATGGTCGGCATCGAGTTGCCGGTGCTGGCGATGGAGCACCACTATCTGCTGACCGAGGACATCCCGGAGCTTAAGGGCCGGGACCAGGAGATCGTCAACACGACCGACTACGCCGCGGAGATCTACCTGCGCCAGGAGCGCGGCGGAGCGTTGATCGGTACTTACGAACCCCACGGCGTCGTGTGGTCGCCGCTGAAGACGCCGGACGACTTTTCGATGCAGCTCCTGCCTGAGGACTTCGAGCGGCTCGCGCCGTATTTCGAGGTCGGCTTCAGGCATTTCCCGGCGCTGGGACGCGTCGGCATCAGGAAGGCGGTGAACGGTCCGTTCACGTTCGCTCCCGACGGCAATCCGCTGGTCGGACCGGTCCGGGGCGTGAGGAACTTCTGGGTCGCCTGCGCCGTCATGGCCGGGTTCAGCCAGGGCGGTGGCATAGGCCTCGTGCTGTCGCGCTGGATGGCGCACAACGATCCGGGCCAGGACATCATCTCCATGGACGTCGCGCGGTTCGGCGCGTTCGCGACGCCGAAATACACCTTCATGAAGGTCCCCGAGAACTACTCGCGTCGCTTTCGGCTTGCCTACCCGAACGAGGAGCTGCCCGCAGCCCGCCCGGTGCGCCGTTCACCGATCTACGACAAGCTGACAGCGGCCGGCGCGGTCATGGGTGCGAACTTCGGACTCGAGCATGCCCTGTGGTTCGCCCCAAGCGGCGTCGCGCCGACGGAAACCCCGACCTATCGGCGCTCGGAAGCCTTCCCCGTGGTGCGGGCCGAGTGTCAGGCGGTGCGCAGGACGGTTGGGCTCTACGAGACCACCAACTACGGGAAGTACGAGGTCATGGGCCGGGGCGCGCGCGCCTGGCTCGACCGGGTGTTTGCATCGCGGATACCCGGACCCGGACGATTCGCGCTCGCGCCCATGCTCAATCCCGCCGGCCGGATCGTGGGTGACCTGTCGATTGCGTGTCTCGCCGACGACCGCTTCCTGGTCGTGGGGTCAGGCTTTGCCGAGGAGTTCCACCTGCGCTGGTTCTGGGCCTCGCAGCCACCGCCGGACGTGTTGGTGCGCTCGGCGGCCTCAACACTCACTGGCGTGTCGATCGCGGGCCCGAGGTCGCGGGAACTGGCGCAGCGGCTCGTGCGTGACGATCTTTCTGCCTCAGCGTTCAAGCTGTTCCAGGTCAGGGAGACGGCCGTCGGTCTGGCGCCGGCAATCCTGACGCGCGCCGGGTTCACGGGTGAGCTGGGCTACGAGATCTGGACGACGCCCGACTATTTCGCCTCGCTCTATGATGACCTGTGGGAGGCGGGGCGCGAGCTGGGACTTACGCATTTTGGCGGTCGTACGCTCTCGTCGCTGCGGCTGGAGAAGGCCTACGGCTCATTCAACAAGGACTTCCGGCCGGACTACACGCCGGGTGAAACCGGGCTCGACCGCTTCGTCGACTTCTCCAAAGCCGATTTCACCGGTCGCGCCGCTGCACTCGCCGAGCGCACCACGGGCCCGAAGCGCCGCTTCGTAATCATGGAGGTCGCGGACACGGACGCCGACGTGGTGGGCTATGAGTCGATCATGAAGGAGGGCGCGGCGGTCGGCTACGTAACATCGGGCGCCTACGGCCATTGTGTTGGCAAGAGCCTCGCCGCAGGCTACGTGCCGAGCGCGCTCGCGCGCGAGGGCGCGCGCTTCGAGATCGACATTCTGGGCGAGATGCGCGCCGCGATCGTGCGGCTGGAGCCGCTGTACGATCCGCGGGGACTGCGACTACGCGGCTAACGGGCGGCTAGTGCGGGCTAATGAGGCTTCGATCTTGCCGAGCAACCATTGCAGCCCGGCAAGATGTTGCTGGTCGTGGCTGCACAGATAGTGCGCGAGGCTGCGCAGCGTGAGCGGTCCATAGCCTTCGAGTACTCCGGTTCGCGCGAACTGCTGCGGCGTCAGGCGCGAGAGCAGTGCCATGGTGTGGATGCGTGCCGTGCGAAACGCACTCAACGCCTCGGTCGCGCTCGCTTTTGAATAGCCACGTTCCCTGCCAAGCGTCTCGCCGTCGATCGTTGCGAATACCGGGTGGGATTCGTTCAGGATGCGCTGGATCCGCACGTGGTATCCGTCGATCTCGATATCACGCACGTGGCACACCTGGCCGAGCGGCGTGAACGCTTCACTCGGAATCCCCTGCCAGGAATCCGGGGACCAGTTGGCATGATCCGCCGGAAGTGCCGCGTAGCACGCTGCGAGCTGTCCGGGGAAGCTCGCGAGCGCCGTCAGGGTGAACTTGTCCATGGGAGGATAGTAGCGCAACACCTGCTCGGCGATCAGGCCGCCGTGTAGACTGCCGCGCCGGCAAAGCCTACTCGAACCGCGCGGGGAGTGTGCGCATGCGCAAGGGCGAGACGAACTTCAACAACATCATCGAGCGTGAGCGGGGGTTGCAGCGCAGTCTGAGCGCCCGCCGCCTTACCATGATCGCCATTGGTGGCGCGATCGGCACCGGACTGTTCCTGGGCAGCGGCTTTGCGATCAGTCTTGCGGGACCTGCTGTACTTCTGAGTTACGCCGTCGGCGCGTTGATCGCATTGCTCCTCATGGGGTGCCTGGCGGAGATGACGATCGCACACCCGACCTCGGGATCCTTTGGCGCCTACGCTGAGTACTACATCGGTCCGCTGGCCGGTTTTCTGGTGCGTTACGCGTACTGGACCTGCATCGTGTTGGCGGTGGGAACCGAAGTCACGGCGGTCGCGCTGTATATGCACTTCTGGTTTCCCGCGCTCCCCGGCTGGCTGTGGATCGTGGCGTTTTCAGGACTCCTCATCCTGGTGAATGCCCGCAGTGTGAACGTCTTTGGCGCAGTCGAGTACTGGTTCTCGGCGCTCAAGGTCACGGCCATCGTGATATTCATCCTGCTCGCGAGTTACATCGTATGGCGTGCACCGGGTAGCGGGGCGGGCGCGGTCGGCTTTCAGACCTACACCGCCCAGGGCGGCTTCCTGCCCAAAGGTGTGTGGGGGGCGTGGGTCGCGGTGATCGTCGCAATCTTCAGTTACCTGAGCATCGAGATGATCGCTGTTGCCGCAGGCGAAGCCGCGCAGCCCGAGATCGCGATCGCCCGCGCATTTCGTTCGACGGTGTTTCGGCTGATCCTATTTTATCTGCTGACTCTCGCCCTGGTGCTGGCGATCGTGCCGTGGACCGCCGCGGGCATCGAGGAGAGTCCGTTCGTAAAGGTCATGCGCGCGCTACGGGTGCCGGGTGCCGCCGGTATTTTCAACTTCGTCATCCTGGTCGCGGCGCTGTCGGCGATGAACAGTCAGCTCTACATCACCACGCGAATGATGTTCAGCCTGTCACGGGCCCGGCATGCACCGCGGCGCTTCGGCCTCCTCAACCGGCGCGGCGTTCCGGTGCAGGCGCTGCTGCTCTCGAGTATCGGTATCGCGCTTGCCACCGTGCTGAGCATCGTGGCGCCGAAGTCGGCGTTCATTCTCATGGTGTCGATCTCCGCCTTTGGTGCCATGTTCACCTGGATGATGATTTTCATCACCCACTATCGTTTCCGCCGCGTGCGCGCGCGGGCGGGGGCTGCGCCGTTGCGCTTCCGCATGTATGGCTTTCCCGCCACGACTCTGCTTGGTGCCGCGCTTATGGCAGCGGTTCTGCTGACCACGGCATTTACGGACGCGTTCCGCATGACGCTGGTGTTCGGGCTGCCGTTTCTTGCCGGCCTGAGCGTGACGTACTGGATCTGGCACCGACAGAACGTGCGCACCGATGTATCCAGTGCCGACGCCGCGTGAGCACTGGACGGGGACCCTGCCTCGCGTACCCGCCATTAACTTGCCATCGGCTCGGGAGTAAGCTCCGGGAGTAGAAATGAAGGAGCTAGTCCCATGGCCACAAAACCGATTCCCGATGGATACCGCACGGCGACCCCGTACCTGATCATCAAGGGTGCCGCTGATGCGATCGAGTTCTACAAGCGCGCC
>DASWUP010000014.1:0-16534 GCA_036401635.1 Steroidobacteraceae bacterium | reverse complement strand
TTTAGATCAGCTGCATCCAACCTGCGCTCCCGACGCGACCGACAAGTCCAACTGCGTGCCGGCGCCGTTCGATGGCACGCTGTTGCAGATCATGCCGTGGCCCATCTATCAGAACATGAGCGACCGTGACCTGCGAGCGATCTACGAATATCTGAGCGCCATCCCCTGTATTGCCGGCAGGCAGCAGGCCCCTGACAAAGGCCTGCTGCATGCCCTTCCCAGGAACGCGGCCCCGGCGATCGCTTAGTGTTGGTTAGTCTGGTTGCTTCGGATCAGCTGGTGATGCGCCTGCGACGCGCGATACCGAGTGCCGCCATACCGAGACCGAAGAGGGTCAATGTGGCCGGTTCTGGCACGCTCGTGCCGCCGCCGCCGCCGCCGGAGCAGCCGTCGGCGCTCGTGCACTCCACGTCAACATTGTCTAGGCCGATATAGTTGACGCCCGCAGCGCCGGCCAGCGTGATCACCGTGCTGCTACCCGCACCCGCAGTGAACAGCAGATTCTCGAGCGTCCATGTGGAGGTGTCGTGGTGTGCATTATCGGTAAAGAGAGCACTCGTGCCGCCCGCAGAGGCCGTGATCGAGACCGGTGGACCGCCCCAGATGTCAGTGCGGCTGCCGAGGTAAAAGGACAGGTCGTACGTCTGACCCGCGGTAGTCGCAATCGTCTGCGTCACGCCCCCGAACGGCGCGCCAGCTTTATAACCGGTGAGGTCAAGGAAAAACTTTCCATCCTGAGCGGAGAGTCCAAAGGGATTGGGGTCACCGATCCAGGATACGAAGGCACCCGTGGTCGTCCAACCGGGCATGCTCGTGGCACCGGCGATGAATGTCTCCGTGTTATTGCCGTCGTTGGTATGGGTGCCCTGCTCAAAGCTGCCGTTACCAAGCAGATTGGCGTGGGCAGCGGCGCAAGCTCCCAACGAAGCCACGCTGAGGAGCGTCCCCAAGGCGCAATTAGATTTCATGGCGCAACCCCCTGATCCGGCCGTAAGCACGGCATTGGAGATAGGGGGGTGCACAATATGTACCATAATATACGAGAGGCAATAATTTCAGAGGCTTACGTATTCTGGCTTCTTGGGCGTTGCATCATGTTATGTAAAATTCTTCGACACTGTTTCATTGGGGGTATGCGGCACCGTGTGCGCTGCTTGCACGCAAGGCGTTCAGGGATAGCGGGTGCGCAACTTGATCGTTGAAGACGACGCCGACCCCACGCCTCTCGCCAAGCTCGCTAGAGCACGAGCACCGTGGAACCGGTGGTGCGCCGCCCCTCGAGATCGCGGTGCGCCTCGGCGGCGGCCGTGAGCGGATATCGCTGGCCGATGAGCACGCGCACCTTCTTCGTGCGCACGGCCGCGAACAACTCGCGCGCCCCCGCCGTCAGCTCCTCGCGCGAGGCGATGTAGTTGAAGAGCGTTGGGCGCGTCAGAAACAGCGAGCCACGCTTGGTGAGCTCGAGCGGGCTGATGGCGGGCGGCGGCCCGGAGGCGTTGCCGAACGTCACCATCATCCCCAGACGCCTCAGGCAATCGAGCGAATCGATGAAGGTGTCCTTGCCGACCGCGTCATAGACCACCGGCACGCCCGCGCCGCGGGTCAGCGCCTTGACGCCCGCGACCAGGTCATCGCGCCCGGAGATCAGCACGTGGCGGCAGCCGTACTTCTTGGCGAGCTCGGCTTTGGCATCACTTCCCACCACGCCGATGACCTTCGCCCCCAGTGCGCGGGCCCACTGGCACAGGATGAGTCCGACGCCGCCGGCGGCGGCGTGCACCAGGATGGTCTCCCCGCGCGCCACCTTGTAGGTGCGCCGGATGAGGAAATGCGCCGTGAGCCCCTTCAGCATCAGCGCGGCGGCCTCTTCGTCCGAGATGCCCCGCGGCACCTTCACGAGCCGCTCCGCCGGCACGTTGCGCAGCTCGCTGTAGGCCCCGGGAGAGGAGTTCACGTAGGCGACGCGCTCCTTGACGCGCAGGCCGCGCACCCCGCGACCGAGCGCCGTGATGACCCCCGCCGCCTCGCGCCCGAGACCGCTGGGCAGGTTCACGGGGTAAAGGCCGGTGCGCTCGTACACGTCGACGTAGTTGACGCCGATCGCGGTGTGGCGCACCTGTACTTCGTGCGCGGCGGGTCTGCCGGGGTTGAGTTCCTCGCAACGCAGGACTTCAGGTCCGCCGTGCGCGTGAAAGCGGATCGCGATGGGCATGGACGTGAAGCATAGCCCGCGCGCGGCGACAGACCCAAGCGCCCCTGTTGGGCTACAACGCGGCGTCGTCGGTCTCGCCGGTGCGGATACGGATCACGCGCTCGATGTGGGTGATGAAGATCTTGCCGTCGCCCACCTTGCCGGTCTTAGCGGCCTTGATGATGGCCTCGACGACCTGGTCGACCAGATCGCCGCGCACCGCGACCTCGATGCGGGTCTTGGGAACGAAGTCGACCACGTACTCGGCGCCGCGATACAACTCGGTGTGCCCCCGCTGCCGGCCGAAGCCCTTCACTTCCGTGACCGTCATGCCCGACACGCCGATATCGGACAGCGCAGCGCGTACGTCGTCGAGCTTGAAAGGCTTGATGATCGCTGTGACCAGTTTCATGAGCTTAGCTCTCCGTCTGCGAGGATTTGCGGCGGGAAGGTTTTTGCAGTTTTCATGCCACGCGCTGGAATAGGGCTAAACAGCGGAAGTTCCTTGGTGTACGCGGACGCACGATCGGCCAAACTGCACCATTGTAGAGCGTCGGGTCGCGGTGAACGCCCCGTGCTGGTGCGGCCGCGGCGCTGATCCATGGGCTATTCTTCCGGCAATGTACCAACAGATCGTGATCACGGGGGCCGGGCAGGCCGCCGTGCAGGCCGTCGATACACTACGCCGCAAGGGCTTCACGGGGAAGCTGACGCTCGTGGGCGAGGAGCCGTGGCTGCCTTATCAGCGGCCGCCGCTGTCGAAGAAGTACCTGGCCGGCGCGCTCGAGCGCGAGCGGCTGTTGATCCGTCCGGCGCAATTCTTCGCCGAGCACCAGGTGCAGGCGCTGCTGGGCCGGCGCGTGAGCGAGATCCTGTCGCGCGAGCAACGCGTGCGTCTGGAGGACGACACGGTGTTGCCGTACGACGCGCTGCTGCTCGCGACCGGCAGCTGGCCGCGCCGACCCCCGCTGCCCGGCATTGACCTCGCCGGTGTGCATTTCCTGCGCAGCCTCGCCGATGCCGACCGCATCCGCGCCGGGTGCGCCTCGGGGGGACGCATGGTGATCATCGGCGCCGGCTACATCGGGCTGGAGGTGGCCGCCACCGCGCGCGAGCTCGGGCTCGAGGTGACGGTGCTCGAAATGGCCGAGCGGGTCATGAACCGGGTCACCTGCGCGCAGGTTTCCGCGTTCTATGAATCCGAGCACGCGCGCCACGGCGTGCGCATCCTGTGCAACGCGAGGGTCGGTGCGCTCGCCGGCGATGCCCGCAGCGGCCGCGTGCGCGCGGTGCTCACCGAGGACGGCGCCGAACATACGGCCGACATCGTCATCGTCGCGGTCGGCGTGGCAGCGGCCGATGAGCTCGCCGCCAGCGCCGGGCTCGAGTGCGACAACGGCATCGTCATCGATCAGCACTGCCGCACCTCGGATGCGGCGATCTACGCCGCCGGCGACTGCGTCAACCACCTGAGCCCCCACTACGGGCGACGCATGCGCCTGGAATCGGTCGACAACGCCTTCGAGCAGGGAGCGACCGCGGCGCTCAATCTGCTCGGAATCCCCACCGCGCACGACAAGGTGCCGTGGTTCTGGTCCGATCAATACGACCTGAAGCTCATCATCGTCGGCATATGTCAGGGGTATGACACGGTGGTCACGCGCGGGGCTGCCGCGGCGCGCAGTTTCAGCACCTGCTACCTGCGCGGCGGCGAGCTCATCGCCATCGACACCGTCAACAGTCCCAAGGACCAGATGGCCGCACGCAAGCTCATCGCCGCGCACGCGCGGCCGAACCTCGACAAGCTCGCGGATCCTGGCGTCGCGCTCAGGGACACGCTCTAAAGCGGCAGCGCTTCAGCTCAGCACGATGAGCAGATCCTTGGCGTCTACCGCCTGCCCGGGTCGGGCAAGCACCTCGGCCACCTGGCCGTCGCTCTCGGCGCGCACGGCGGTCTCCATTTTCATGGCTTCCAGCGTCAGCAGCAGGTCGCCGCGGACCACTAGGGCGCCGGCCACTGCCGTGACGATGGCGACCACCCCGGGCATCGGCGCCCCGACGTGTTTTGCGTTGCCCGGCTCCACCTTGCGCGCCGGCGGCCGCTTCGCGACCTGGCTGCGATCGGGCACGCGCACCGAGCGCGGCTGACCGTTCAGCTCGAAGAACACGGTGCGGGTACCGTCCTCATGCGGCTCGCTGCTCGCGACGTAACCCACGATGAGGGTCTTGCCGCGCTCGAGATCGACGCTGATCTCCTGTCCGGGTTCCATGCCGTAGAAAAACACCGTGGTGGGCAGAATCCCCGGGTCGCCGTACAGCAGCCGCTCCTGGGCGTACTCCAGCCACACGCGCGGGTACATGAGATAGGAGGCGAGATCCTCGTCGGTGACCGGGCGTGGCAGGTGTTGCTGGATGCGCTCGCGCTCGGCGTCCAGGTCCACCGGGGGGAGCGAGGCGCCGGGGCGCTCGGTCAGCGGCTGCACGCCCTTCAGCACCTTGCGCTGCAACGCCGGCGGGAAACCGCCGTAGGGCTGGCCCAGGCCGCCGCGGAAGAACTCCACCACCGACTCGGGGAACGCCACGTCGGTGTCCGGATCGAGCACTTGTTCGCGGCTGATGCCGCTCGTCACCATGAGCAGCGCCATGTCGCCGACGGCCTTGGAGGTCGGCGTGACCTTCACGATGTCACCGAACATGGCGTTGACGTCCGCATAGGCGGCGGCGACTTCCGGCCAGCGCACCTCGGCGATGCCGAGCGCACGCGCCTGCTCGCGCAGGTTGGTGTACTGGCCGCCCGGCATGGCGTGCACGTACACCTCGGAGGCGCCGGCGCGTATGTCGCTCTCGAATGCCGTGTACTGCCGTCGCACCTGCTCCCAGTACGAGGAGATCAGCCGCAGCCGCTGCGGATCGATGCCCGGATCGCGCGGTCCGTGGCGTAGCGCCTCCACGATCGAGCCGAGGTTCGGCTGCGAGGTGAGCCCGCTCATGGCGTCGATGGCGCCGTCGACGGCATCGACGCCCGCGTCGATCGCCGCCAGCACGCTGGCGGCGGCGATGCCGCTGGTGTCGTGCGTGTGGAAGTGCACCGGCAGCCCGACCTCTTCCTTCAGGGCCTTGACCAGCGTGTAGGCGGCGCGCGGCCGCACCAGCCCCGCCATGTCCTTGATGCCGAGCACATGGGTGCCGGCGGCCTTGAGCTCGCGCGCCAGCTTCAGGTAGTAATCGAGCGTGTATTTGCGCTCGCGCGGATCGCTCAAGTTTCCGGTGTAGCAGATCGAGGCCTCGCACAGCTTGCCGGACTGCAGCACGGCATCGATCGCCACGCGCATGTTCTCGACCCAGTTGAGCGAGTCGAAGATGCGGAACAGGTCGATGCCGCGCTCCGCGGCGCGCGCCACGAAGAAGCGCACGACGTTGTCGGGATAGTTCGCATAGCCCACCGCATTGGCCGAGCGCAGCAGCATCTGCAGCAGCAGGTTCGGCAGCCGCTCGCGCAACAGCGTGAGCCGCTGCCAGGGATCCTCGCGCAGGAAACGCATGGCGACGTCGAACGTTGCCCCACCCCAGCACTCCACCGAGAACAGCTGCGGCAGCAGGCTCGCGTAGTACGGAGCGATCGCCGTCATGTCGAGGGTGCGCACCCGCGTCGCCAGCAGCGACTGGTGCGCATCGCGCATGGTGGTGTCGGTGAGCAGCACGCGCTGCTCGGCGAGCATCCAGGCAGCAAAGCGCTGCGCCCCCAGCTCATCGAGCTTCTGTTTCGTGCCCGGCGCGGCCGTGGCCGGCGGGCCCGGCGGCAGCTTCGCGGGGGCGAGGTGCGCAGGGCGCGCGCGGCCGCGGGTCTCGCTGTTGCCGTTGACGATGATGGCGCCGAGGTAGCTGAGGATGCGCGTGGCACGATCGCGCTTACGCGGCCAGCGGAACAGCTCCGGCGTCTCGTCGATGAAGCGCGTGGTGTAGTCGCCGTGGGCAAAGCGCGCATGCGTGATGAGCTGATCAAGAAAGCGCAGGTTGGTGACCACGCCGCGGACGCGAAATTCCCACAACGCGCGGTGCATGCGCGCGATGGTTTCCTCCGGCGTGGGCGACCAGGCGGTCACCTTGACGAGCAGCGAGTCGTAAGAGCGCGTAATGATCGCGCCGGCGTAGGCGGTGCCGGCATCGAGGCGGATGCCGAAGCCGGCCGGGCTGCGGTAGGCGGCGATCTGGCCGTAGTCCGGGATGAAGTTGTTCTCCGGATCCTCGGTGGTGATGCGGCACTGCAGGGCGTGGGCGCTGATGCGGATGTCGGCCTGTGCGGGCACGCCGCTCTCGGGCGAGCCGATGCGCTCGCCGTCCGCGATGCGGATCTGCGCCTTCACCAGGTCGATGCCGGTCGCGCATTCGGTGACGGTGTGCTCGACCTGGATGCGCGGATTCACCTCGATGAAATAGAACCGGCCGTCGTCGGCATCCTGCAGGAACTCGACCGTGCCGGCGTTGCGATAGTGCGCCGCGCGGCCGACGGCGAGTGCGGCGGCGCACAGTTGCTCGCGTTGCGGTGCCGTCAGGAACACCGCCGGAGCGCGCTCCACCACCTTCTGGTGGCGCCGCTGCACCGTGCAGTCGCGCTCGAACAGGTGCACCAGTGCGCCGTGGTGGTCGCCGAGAATCTGCACCTCGACGTGCCGCGCGCGCGCCACGAGCTTCTCCAGGTAGACCTCATCGTTACCGAAGGCGGCCTGGGCTTCGCGCCGCGCCACCGGCAGCAGTTCCCGCAGCTGCGCGTCACCGGCGACCATGCGCACGCCGCGGCCGCCGCCTCCCCAGCTCGCTTTGAGCATCAGCGGGTAACCGATACCCTGCGCCAGCTGCGCGCACTCCTCGAAGCTCGCCGGGAGCGGCGCGCTGGCCGGCATCACCGGCACGCCCGCCGACACCGCCAGCTCGCGCGCCGCGACCTTGTTGCCGAGCAGGCCTAAGGTCTCGGTCTGCGGGCCGATGAACACGATGCCGGCAGCGCGCGTGGCGCGTGCGAACTCGGGGTTCTCGGACAGGAAGCCGTAGCCTGGATGAATCGCATCCACCCGCGCCGCGCGCGCGACGCGCAGGATATCCGCAATGTCGAGGTAGGCCTCGACCGGGCCCCGCTCGGCACCGACGAGGTAAGCCTCGTCCGCCTTGGTCCGGTGCAGCGAGAAGCGGTCTTCCTGCGAATAGATCGCCACCGTGCGCAGGCCCAGCTCGCTCGCCGCCCGCATGACGCGGATGGCGATTTCACCGCGGTTGGCAACCAAGAGGCTGCGGATCCGCTGCGAGGCGGCGGGTTTCACTTTAAGATTCGTCCGGTGTTTGGCAGACCCGCGGGCACGCGAGCGTGCCGCGGGAAGCGGTGTCGCTCTCGAGCCGCCGAGGGATGATAGCTGCTGAGAGGAAACGATGTCGCGCCCGAAACTGCTCGCGCTCCTGTGTCTGGCCTTGGTTGTCGCACCGGCTATCGCCGTGGAGCCGCGCCCGCTGGCCATCGCCATCCACGGCGGCGCCGGTGTCATCGACCCGGCAAAAATGACGCCCGAGCGCGCCGCCTCCTACCGGATGGGCCTGGCGGCGGCGCTGGACGCCGGCTACGCGATCCTGGAGCACGGCGGCTCGAGTCTCGATGCCGTGACCGCCGCGGTCCGTGTCATGGAGGACGATCCACAGTTCAACGCCGGCCGCGGCGCGGTCCTGAACCATGAGGGCGAGGCGGAGCTCGACGCCGCTATCATGGACGGACATGGTCCGCGCGCCGGCGCCGTGGCGGGCGTGCGTCACGTCAAGAACCCCATCGAGCTCGCGCGTCTGGTCATGGAGAAGAGCCCGCACGTGCTGCTGGTAGCCGAGGGTGCCGAAGAGTTCGCGCTCGAGCAGGGCGTGGTGCTCGTAGCCGGCGACTATTTCCGTACCGAGGCGCGCGCACGCGAGCTGGATGAGGCGCGGCGCGCGCAGAGCGAGCGGCTGAAGGCGGCCGCCCCCGGCGGCACCGGTACCGTGGGCGCCGTCGCCCTCGACCGCGCGGGCCATCTCGCCGCCGCCACCTCCACCGGCGGGCTCACCAACAAGCACCGCGGGCGCGTCGGAGATTCGCCCATCGTCGGTGCGGGCACCTACGCCGACGATGAGTCCTGCGCGGTCTCCGGCACCGGCGAGGGCGAATTCTTCATCCGCCAGGTGGTCGCCCATGACATCTGCGCTCTGGTGCAATACCGGCACCTGACGCTCGCGCAGGCCGTGCATGAGGTCATCCACGAGAAGCTGCGCCGCAGCGGGGCCGAGGGCGGCGTGATCGCCGTGGACGGCGCCGGCCACATCGCCATGGATTTCAACAGCGTCGGTATGTTTCGCGGCGCGCGCGACTCGCGCGGGCGGCGCGATGTCGCCATGTACCGCGATGCACAGTAACAGCCCGGGGAGGGCGAACATGTACGCGATCGCCATCCACGGGGGCGCCGGGGCGGTGCCGCGTGCCATGCTCTCGCCGCAGCGCGAGCGGCGCTATCGCGACGGCCTCGAAGCGGCGCTCGACGGCGGCTATGCCGTGCTCGAGCGCGGTGGCAGCAGTCTTGATGCCGTCACCGCCGCGGTGCGCATCCTCGAGGACGACCCGTCGTTCAACGCCGGCCACGGCGCCGCCCTGACACGCGACGGCGCGGCCGAGCTCGACGCCGCCATCATGGATGGCAGGCAGTTGCGCGCCGGTGCGGTCGCCTCGGTGCGGCACGTGAGAAATCCGATCGAGCTCGCGCGCCGGGTGATGGAGAAATCGCGTCACGTGCTGCTGGTGGGTGCCGGCGCCGAGGAATTCGCCCTGGAAGAGAGCTTCGCGCTCGTTCCCAATCACTACTTCCGTACCGCGGAGCGCCAGCAACAGCTCGAGTTCGAGCAGCGCGGTGAGCGCGTGTCGGACCTGGTCCCCTGCTCACAGGGTACGGTGGGAGCCGTGGCGCTGGACGGTGACGGCAATCTCGCTGCCGCCACCTCGACCGGCGGCATGACCAACAAGCGCCCCGGGCGTGTCGGGGACTCGCCGATCATCGGCGCCGGCACCTATGCCAAGAACGGCGTGTGCGCGGTCTCGGCGACCGGGCACGGCGAGTATTTCATCCGTGCCGTGGCGGCCCATCACGTGTGCGCCGCGCTCGAGTACCGCGGCCTCACTCTGCAACAGGCGTTGCGTGAGATGCTGCACGAGATCCTCGCCCGACTGGGCGGCGACGGCGGCCTGATTGCGATCGGCAAGGACGGGCAGATCGTCATGGATTTCAGCACCGAAGGCATGTTCCGCGGCGCACGCGACTCGGGCGGCCGCCGCGAAATCGCGATTTACTGACCTCACACGCGCGATCCGCCACGCGATGCGAACGGAAACCGTAGGGGACCCTGGGGAGGCGACTCCCCAGGGTCCCGCGTGTCGAGCCAAGAGTCGCTCTTAGCAGCTACTCATCACGCGGCCCACGGTCGGGCTGGAGGACTGATAGGGAACGAGCGCTCATCAGAGTAGCGGGCGCTTGTCAGTGCCAACCAAGTGATGCGGGCATTGTTCGGCAGGGAGCGGGTCGCAGAATTGGCTGAGCCGGCGATTTGACCGAAAAGAAGAGCGCCGGCCGCTGCGACCCGTTCACTACGCCGCGTACTCGCGGGCGCGCAACGCACTCGGCGGGCGTCCTTCCCAGCGCGACCATACGCGCCGCAGGTGCTGGGCCGAGCGAAAGCCCGACTTGGCCGCCACGCGCTCCAGATCGAGCCGGCTGTGGGTGACGAGCTGCCTGGCGAAGGCGAAGCGGATGAGCTGCACGTAGTCGAGCGGCGAGCAGCGCGCGTGCTCCGCGAACAGCCGCGCGAGGTTGCGCGAGCTGGTACAGGCCACGGCGGACAGCTCAGAGGAGCCCCAGCTTGCTGCCGGAGCGCGCGCCACCGCGTCCTGCACGCGATGCACCGCCGGATGCAGATGGTTACGGTGCATCAGCCAGGGCGAGAGCGCAGGGTCGGTGCCCGCGCGGCGCAGGTACACCACCAGGTCGCGGGCGACGTCGGCGGCGACCGGCGCACCGAGCTGCCGGCCGATGACGTGCAGGGCAAGATCCAGGCCCGCGGTAACTCCGGCGCTGGTGAACACCGGACCGTCCTCCACGAAAATGCGGTTGTCGAGCACGCGCGCGCGCGGCTCGACGCGGCGCAGCTCGTCGATGTGTGCGTGATGGGTCGTGCACTCGCGGCCGGCCAGCAATCCGGCGCGGGCGGCTAGCACGCTCCCTGAGCACACGCACAGCAGCAGTGCCGGGTCCGCGATACCCGTTCGCAGCCACTCGATCAGGCGCCGCGTGGCCGGTTCATGCGGATCGATCCCCGCGCCGGCGACGCCCGTGAGCACCAGGATCGTCCCGGGCGCCAGGCGCGAAGGCAGCGGCTCAAGCTCGCCCAGGTGCAGTCCGACGGCCGCCTGCAGGCCGGGGCGCGGCGCCACGAAGCGCAGCCGGTAGCTTCCGGGCACCTTCTGGCCCGCGTTGCGGAACGCGTCCGCAGGCCCGGCAACGTCCAGCAGCACCACGTTCGGCAGCAGCGCGAACACGACCTCGGTCATGTCACGCCAGCGCATCCGCGCTCGATACGACGCGCGCAAAGCGGCCGTCGAGTACCAACTCGGTGTGCTCGCGAATCTCTTGCGTCGACACTTCGCGTCCGGAGCGGGTCTGCATCGGGAAGGTCAGCGTCGCATCGCTCACGTAGCGCACCGCGAACCCTAAGTCCGAGGCGTGCCGGGTGGTGGTCTCGCAGCACTGCTCGGTGCGGATTCCGCTGATCAGCAGCTCCCCGATGCGGCGCTCGCGCAACCAGGCCTCCAGCGTCGTGCCGTCCGCGGTCTTGCCGAACATGGCCGAATGCACCTGCTTGTAAAACACCGCATCGGCGCGCAGCGACAGCTCTGGCATCGCGCGCACGCAACCCGAGGCCGCCGCGAACGGATTACTGGGGTCGTCGGGGAGCTCCTGGTGGAACACCTGGACGAGCGCAACATCGCGCGACCGGCAGCGATCGATCAGGGACTGCACGTTGCGCAGGAACTGCGGCAGCTCCTCGTCCCGAAAGTAAGGGCGCCTGCGGAAGGATTCCTGCACGTCGACAAGGATCAGAGCCTGCTTCATGATCTCCACCATCCCGTAAACAATCGGCAACATCATCCGGCACCCGGGACAGCGGCGCCACCGCTATTGCAGACGCGTAGCGGTCAAAAACGGACACGAGCTCCGTCAAACTACCCGCAGCCGGGGACTTGGGCCTACACTACGGCGCGAAGCGCGCCGCTTGACGAACTACAACGATTCCTTGGGAGAGGTTCATGCTGCCCCACAAGAGCCAGAAGAGCGCCGTTCTGACATTGCTGGCGGTTTCCGCTGTGTGCGCCACGGTGGCCGCGCGGGCCGCCGATCAACCACCGCCGGAAATTCCAACCTGCGACAAAAAGATCGGCACACTCTCGGTCGCCGAGCCGGAGAACAAGTGGTGGCTCGCGTACAACCTCGAGTCACCCGAGGCGCTGATCAAGGTGTTCGTCTCAAAGTCCAAATGCTTCACGCTGCTTGATCGCGGCAAGGGGCTCACGGCTGCGCAGCAGGAGCGTGCGCTGGCAGGCTCCGGCGAGATGCGCGGCGGCTCCAACATCGGCAAGGGGCAGATGAAGGCCGCCGACTACGTGCTGGTGCCTGACGTGGTCACCAAGAACAGCAATTCCGGCGGCCGCAACTTCGGTGGACTGGTGGGGGGTCTCTTGGGCGGGGTCGCCGGCGCGGTGGTCGGCGGAATCAGTCTCAAGAGCAAGACCGCGGATGTCGTGCTGACACTGACCGACGTGCGCTCCACGGAACAGGTCGCCTTGGAGCAGGGACACTCCAAGAAGACC
Organism: Steroidobacteraceae bacterium; assembly: GCA_036401635.1. Classification (GTDB taxonomy): domain Bacteria; phylum Pseudomonadota; class Gammaproteobacteria; order Steroidobacterales; family Steroidobacteraceae; genus 13-2-20CM-66-19. The sequence goes on along the minus strand of DASWUP010000014.1, from coordinate 4,424 downwards.
GATCTCGGCTGGGGGGCCGGCGGCGGCGCCTTCTTCGGCGGTTTTGCGGCGGCCGGTGCCAGCAGTTACGCGAACACCGAGATCGGCCAGGTCGTCACCATCGCCTATCTCGACGCGTATACCAAGCTCGTCAATCAAGTAAAGGGGATGACACTCAACGCCAAGGCCGACAACGTCACGCAGTCCGTGACCATGGCCAAGCCCGGCAAGATGTACCAGGCGGCCAACCTGAAAGCGAAAGTGGTACGCGATCTCGACCCGGGAATGACGCTCTATCCGAGCGGCGACAAAGAGGGCATGTGGTGGAAGGTCACCGACGAACTCGGCAACGAAGGCTGGGTGCCGTCCACGCTGTTCCAGCTCGCGAAATAACCCGCCCGGCCCGCTCGGACAGTGCGCCCCGGGCCTCCGCCGCGAGCAGCGTGAGCCCGTGCAGGCGCGCGCGCTCCAGCGCGAGCGCCGTCACCGGCCGCCTATCCGCCGCCCTTCGGACATTGCACCTCGCGCTGCTCCTTCACCGGCTTGGGTTGACTCAGCTTCCAGCCTGCCGGGATGTCGAACTGATCGCTGGCGACGGGGTCGGAGCTGATGGCGGTCGTCTCGAAGGTCAATTCAAGCAGTGATGCGCTGTTCCCGGCTTCCGCGGCTGCAGCGTCCGGCTTGGCAGGCTTCTTGGCGAAAAGCCCGCTCAGCTGTGAGGCAACAGCACTGGCCGCGGAGCCGGCGATCGAGCCGCCGCCGCCCGTCCCGGAGGAACTCTGTTGGCGCTGCCTGGCCGCGGCGCAATGTTCACCGCCGACCGCGACGCTCATCCGCACCTTGAGCGGGTAGCCCTTGAGGTCGCCCGCCTTGGCTCCCGCCTTGCGCAGAGCATCGGCATAGGGTGCGATAAATTGCTGCATCTGCGGTTTGACCGCGCCCAACGTTTCATCAAGGCCGAGTTTCTTGAAATAGTTCTTTTGAAACGCCTGCTTCTCGGCAGCGCCGGGGATCTCGTCCTGCGTGAGCCAGCTGTCGATCGCGTAGATGAAGTCGCAGGAATCGCCGGTCTCTTTGTTCGTGCAGCTCTGCGTCAGGGCCACGGTCGTTCGGCGTGCCTGGTGGCCGGCGAGCGTCAGCGTCTCATCGGTCTTTTTGACGTCGATCTTCGGAGGTGACATTTCGCACTTCGCGGTATCGGGTGCCTTCGGCTGCTGCGGGGTCGCCGGGCAGTTCTTCAGCTTCTCCATTATTTCGGCCATCTTCTGTTGCGCCTCTGCGCGCTGCTCTGGCGTCGGCAAGGGCTGCTCCATGTAAGTCTTCTTCTTGGGATCGAGCTGCCACTTGAGGTTCTTGTCGAGACGGATGATGTCACCGCCCTGCATGTCGCCGCAGATCATGGACATCAAGAAACCTTCGCAGCGTGTATCGGTGTCGGTGCGCTGCTTGTCACCGGAGAGCCGCTCGGATTCGGTGCTGTTGATCTTGACAATGCCCACGTCGAACGTGATGGCCTTTGTCTCAGTGACATCGGCGAGCGCGCTGGTGGCAGGCAGCGCGACGAGAGTCGCCGCGGCTGCGCAGCCAAGCAGACGGCGTAGCAGATGGGGCGTGAACCGGCACTTCGGCATGGCATCCCCCTTTTTTACTGTCACCATTCAATCGCCGGTCCATGGCGTTAGGAACCTGGCCAGGCGTTCCCTAGGTCGGTGATTCTAACGTCTATTTTTGTGGTGAGCTGATGAACATCCTTTTCCCGCCGGAGTTGGCGCGGCGCTTGGCGGAACGAGCGTAACGCTCTCGTCATACAGGGCGCTCGGGCAGTGCGCCCCGGACTTCCGCCGCCAGCAGCGTGAGCCCGTGCAGGCGCGCGCGCTCGAGCGCGGCAGCCTCGCCCGCCGCTGCCGCCAGCAGCAACTCGCGCCACACTTGCACGCGCGCCGGCCAACGTGGCTTCAGCCATTCCGGATGAGTCTCCGCCAGGGCATGGATCTGGCGCAGGCTGTGGTGGCCGATCAGTGCCGCGCACGGCGCGGGCATGCCGAGCAGCAAGCGCGCGGCGGCGCTCTGCGAGCGCGCCAGGTGCCAGGCGTAGGTGAACACCAGGCGGGCAACCTCGGTCGCGCCCGGTACGGTAAAGAATGTCGTGTAGGCGGCGTGGCCGGTATCACCTACGCCCAGCGCCGCCGGCCGCCGCCAGCGCAGCGGGTCCGCGAAGCCGGCGTCCAGCAGTAGATAGGGACAGGCGGCGGCGCGCCGCCGCGCCGCGGCGTCGAGCAACAGCTCCTCGACCTGGCGCAACAACGGGCTCACCTGGGTGGTGCGCGCCGCGGCCTGCTCCGCGAGCAGCCCCAGGCACAGCTCGTTGAGCTCGACCAGCGACTCGAGCGTCCCAGGGCGCAACCATCCGGCAAGATCCGTGCCCTCATCGGCTGCCCCGTCTTCCGTCTCGCACTGCAACAGCATGGCGTGCCTCCCCTCCCCACCCAAGCGCTATGGTAACGGAGCCGGCCGGTGAAGCCATCCGTGAATTTGGGAATTTTCTACCAAATTTACGGGTTGAGTTTTGGTGATTCTTTCCCACAATGTAGCGACCCCTGGCCCGCCGGACACCTCGATGCGTATCTCCGACGATCGCTACCGGCGCGAGCGCCTGCGCATGGAGCTCGCGCTGCGCTTCCTGCAGCACGAGGCGCGCACCCAGACCATCCGCGCCTGGACTGGACTGTCGGATGACCGCATCCGCAAGCTGTATCGTTCCTACATGAGCCAGGCGCGGCGCTACCTGCCGCGTCATCGCGGCAAGTCACCGCACCAGGTCGCGTACTTCACCCGTTCGCTGCGTCTGCAGGAGGAAACCGCGGTGCTGGCGAGCGTGCTGTCGCTGCTCGGGGTGGTGCCGCTGGTGCCTGCCGCGGGGACGCCCGCAGCGCTCCCCGGGCTGATGCGCGGCGAACTGTTGTGCCAGGCGTTCGAGGCCTACCGGCTGCTGCTGCCCGCGGCGCAGATCTCGTTCGAACACACCGTGTTTCTCGCCACCGCGCTGGCGCGCGGCGACCAGCTGCGCTTCGGCGGCTGCAGCGACTGCGGCGGCCTGCTGGTAACCGAGCGCTTTCCGCTGCGCGAGCGGCGCTGCCACCATTGCGCGAGCCCGCGGCGCTCACGCTGCTAGAATCCGCCGCCATTGCCTTTGGAGGCGAGCGGCGTTCATGGATCACGATCGACCGAACTTCTTCGCGGGTCCCTACCTCGAGCGGCGCGCGGAGGCGCGTGAGGACCCCGATTGGATCGCGGCGGCGCGCGCCGATCCGGCGACCATTTACCTGGCCGGCCACGGCACCGCGCACCTGCTGCACCCGGACACTCCCCCGCGCATCGCCTTCCTGGCGCATGGCGCGCCGCTGGTGCGCGCCGCTGATGACGCCAGTCTGGTGCTGCTGGGCTGGTTTCGCGGCGCGCGCTGCGTGCTGCTCGATCTGCCTCCCGGGCAGGTGGTGGGGGCGCCGGCCGGCACGGCGTTCGAAGAGCTGCGGCCGCTGGCGCCGCTGCTGGCGGCGGACGAGGCCGGTCTGCTCGCCTATGCTCGTGCGATGGCGATCTGGCGCACGCGTCACCGCTACTGCGGCGTGTGCGGCGCGCCCACAGTGGCAACCCGCGCCGGTCACATTCTGTCGTGCTCGAACGAGGCGTGCACGCAGGAGTTCTTTCCACGCATCGATCCGGCCATCATCGTGCTGGTGAGCGACGGGGAACGCGCACTGCTCGGACGCCAGGCGAACTGGGCGCCGCGGCGTTACTCGACCATCGCCGGCTTCGTCGAGGCGGGCGAGAGCCTCGAGGACGCGGTCAAGCGCGAGGTGGCCGAGGAGACCGGCGTGGCAGTGACGGGCGGCGTGCGCTACGACTCCTCACAACCGTGGCCGTTTCCGTCGTCGCTGATGATCGGCTTTCAGGCGACCGCGGCCGCCGGCAGCCGCGTGCGCGTGAGCGTCGAGCTCGAGGAGGCGCGCTGGTTCACGCGCGCGCAGATCAGATCAGGCGAGGCGCTGGCGCCTCCCTCGCAGTCCATTTCCTGGCGCCTGATCGAGACCTGGCTGAACGGGCGCGGCTAGCCGCTCATGTGTCTGTTGGTGCTCGCATGGCAAGTGCATCCCGGCTACCGCCTGGTAGTGGCCGCCAACCGCGACGAGTACCACGAGCGCCCCGCGGCACCACTGGCGAAATGGCCGCCCCCGGCGCAGCTCATCGCCGGGCGCGACCTGCGCGCGCAGGGCACCTGGCTGGCGGTCGACCGCGAGCGGCGCTTCGGCGTGGTCACCAACTTCCGCGAGCTGCAGCGGCCGCGTGCCGGAGCGCCCTCACGCGGGGCTCTGATCCCGCGCTATCTGAGTGCGCGCGCGCGCTTCCGCGCGCAGCAATTCTTCGCCACCCTCGAACCGCAGGCG
>DASWUP010000013.1:0-2674 GCA_036401635.1 Steroidobacteraceae bacterium | reverse complement strand
AGCGGCGGCAGCAACGAGCTGCCGCAGCGCTTCCTGCGCGCCTACTTCTACGGCGTGGCGGAAGAGGACCTCGCGGAACGCGCCCCGCGGCACCTCGCCAACGCGGCACTTGCGCACCTTGCCCTCGCAGCGCGGCGCGCGCCCGGCCGTTCGCTGGTGCGGGTGTTCAACCCCGATGCGGAGCACGACGGTTTCGAGTCAGCGCACACCCTGGTGCTCACGGTCACCGACGACATGCCGTTCCTGGTGGACTCGCTCAGCATGGCCTTCAGCCGCGCAGAGCTCGCCGTACACCTGATCGTGCATCCGGTACTGCAAGTGCGCCGCGACCGCCGCGGACACCTCATTGATATCGGCGCCAACGGCGCCGACGCCACGCACCCCGAGTCCTGGCAACTCTACGAAATTGACCGCGTCAGTGACCCGGCGCAGATCGACAAGCTGCAGCGCGCTCTCGAGGCGACACTCGCCGACGTGCGCCTCGCGGTCACGGACTGGATGGCGATGCGCGAGCGGGTGCGTGAGATCATCGCGCGGCTCGAAAGCGATCCCCCACCGCTGCCGGCGGCCGAGGTGAGCGAGGCACGCCATCTGCTCGACTGGATGGATGCCGGGCACTTCGTATTCCTCGGCTACCGCCACTATCGGCTCGAACGCGGCCGCTCCGAGGACCGACTGGTGCCCGATACGCGTTCGGGTCTGGGAATCTTGAGCGGCGCCCGCCGGCGCGGCCAGCGCGCGCACGCCATGGCCTTGCGCGGCGACGTGCGCGCGCTCGCGCGCGAGGCCGAGCTGCTGATCGTGACCAAGGCGAACTCGACCGCGACCGTGCACCGCGGCGAGTTGCTCGATTACGTCGGCGTCAAGACCTTCGATCGCCGCGGTCGGGTCGACGGCGAGCACCGCTTCCTCGGCTTGTGGACCTCGACCGCGTACCACGGCAGCCCGCGGGATATCCCGGTGCTGCGCCGCAAAGTCGAGCGCGTCATCGAGCACTTCGGCCTCGACCCGGCCGGCCACGACGGCAAGGCGGTGCTGAACGCGCTGGAGACGTATCCGCGCGATGAGCTGTTTCAGGCCGGGGTCGCGGATCTGATTCGCATCGTGCGCGGGGTGGTCAACCTGTACGAGCGCCGTACGGTGCGCCTGCTGGTGCGGCGCGACCCGTATCACCGCTTCTACTCGTGCCTGGTGTACGTGCCGCGCGACCGCTACAACACCGAGGTGCGCCAGCGCATCGAGCAGATCGCGCGCGCTGGCTTCGCCGGCACCAGCGTGGAGAGCCACGCGCAGATTTCCGGCTCCAACCACGCGCGCCTGCACGTCGTGGTGCGCACCGACCCCGGCCAGCGCCACAAGCCGAACTTCGCCGAGATCGAGCGCCGCATCGCGGAAGCGGCCCTGACGTGGGCGGACCGGCTGCGGCAAGTGCTGATCGAGCGCCGCGGCGAGGCCGCGGGACTGGCGCTCGCGAGCCGCTACCGGCAGGCGTTCCCGCTCGCCTACCAGGAGGACGTGCCCCCGGGCGCGGTGCTCGAGGATCTCGCCGATCTCGAGGCGCTGCGCCAGCAGCCGCGCGCGCTGCAGCTCAACCTGTATCGCCCCGCGGGGCAGAAGCTGCAGCGCGTGCATCTGAAGATCGTCAAGCTCGGCGACCCGGTGCCGATCTCCGACGTGCTGCCGATGCTCGAGAATTTCGGGCTGCGCGTGATCTCCGAACGCCCCTACGAGCTCGTGTGGCCCGAAGGCGGTGCGGCCTGGATCCAGGACTTCGAGCTCGAACAGCGCGACGGCCTCATCGTCGACATCGCGCGCATCCACGGTAAGTTCCGCGAGGCGTTCGCGGCCGCCTGGAGCGGCGCGCTGGAGAACGACGGCTTCAACCGTCTGCTGCTCGGCGCCGAGCTTGCCGCGCGTCAGATCGTGGTGCTGCGCGCCTACTGCCGCTACCTGCTGCAGACCGTCGTGCCATTTAGCCAGGCGTACATCGAGCGCGCGCTCGGCGCCAATGCCGGCATTGCCAGGAACCTGGTGCTCTTGTTCCAGACACGCTTCGAGCCCGCGGCCGCGCGCAAGCGCCGCGGCGGCGAGCGCCACGCCGAGAAGCTCATCGCGCAGATCCGCTCAGGACTCGATGCGGTCACCAGCCTCGATGATGATCGCATCCTGCGCGCCTACCTGACGCTGGTGCAGGCGACGCTGCGCACCAACTTCTATCAGCAAGGCGCGCACGGCCAGCCGAAGAACTACCTGTCCTTCAAGTTCGATCCGGCGAAGATTCCGGACCTGCCGTTGCCGCGGCCGAAGTTCGAGATCTTCGTCTACAGCCCGCGTGTCGAGGGCGTACATCTGAGGATGGGCTATGTCGCGCGCGGCGGCCTGCGCTGGTCGGACCGGCGCGAGGACTTCCGCACCGAGATTCTCGGCCTGATGAAGGCGCAGAACGTCAAGAACACGCTCATCGTTCCAGTCGGCGCCAAGGGCGGCTTCGTCGCCAAGCGCCTGCCGGGCGGCACGCGCGAGGAAGTGCAGGCGGAGCTGGTGGCCTGTTACCAGACCTTCATCCGTGGGCTGCTCGACCTCACCGACAACATCGTCGCGGGCCGCATCACCACGCCGGCGCAGCTCGTGCGCCACGACGGCGATGACGCTTATCTGGTGGTCGCGGCCGACA
>DASWUP010000012.1:0-5070 GCA_036401635.1 Steroidobacteraceae bacterium | reverse complement strand
AGCGCGATCGCCGGAATAGTCTGGATCACGTTGAGCGTCCCCAGGACGCCGGCCCGCAGCCGCGGGACACGATGACACAGGATGCCGACCGGGAGCGCGACGATGACGGCGGCGGCGAGCGATCCGAGCGCCAGCAACAGGTGCTGGCGCGCCTCGCGCACGAAGCGCTCGGTGTTTACCGCGTACTCGCGCATCACGGAGAGGTGGTCAAACGTGCCGTGCGCCAGGGCGAGGCCGGTAACGCCAATGAACAGAGCCAGAAACAGCACGCGCAGGCCCGGCCCCGGACGCAGTCGCGTGATGGCATCAGTTGCCATCAAGCCGAGGCACACGAGCAGCACCCAGAAACCGGTGCCGGGAGCGACGCGCACCACCTTGTTGCCGGTGGGTGTGAGGGCGTTGCCGGCGGCGGCCACGGCGAGCGCCACCACGACGACGCCCAGCAATGCGGCGGCGAGCCGCACGCGCGCGTCGGACAGGCCGAGAGCTGCGATTGCGGCGAGGATGAGGGTCGCCTGACAGGCAAACGCTCCCCACGCCGGCAGCGCTTCGAACAGCCCCCGTGGATCGCCCGGCAGGATCCGGTTCGACTTGAAGACGACGAACGGCAGGAAGATGAGCGCAGTTGCCCCGGCGGCCGAGAGCAGCGCACCGAGGGGGTCAACCTGGTACCGGCGCGGCCTTGTCACCGCCATGCGCGCGCTCACTTGAGAAGGCCCTTCGCCTTCAGGTAGTCCTCGGCGACCGACGCTTCGGATTCGCCATTGATCTGCACGCGCGCATTCAGCTGCTGCAGCGTCTCGCGAGTGAAACTCTCCATCAGAGGTTTCACGATCCGGGCGATCTGCGGGTTCGCCTTGAGGATCGCCTCGCGAATGATGGGGACCGGGGCATAGACCGGCTGCTCGTGCCGGTCGTCCTCTAGGATCTGGAGATTCGCCGCGACGATGCCGCCGTCAGTGCCATACACCATGGCCGTGTTCGTGTCGTTGGTGCGTGCAGCCGCAGCCCCGATCGTGGCCGAGGTTTCCCCTCCGGCGAGCACGATCAACTGGTCGGAGCGCATGGTGAACCCGTAGGTCTTCTCGAGCGAGCGCAGCGTTCCGGCGTTGGCGAACTCGGCCGAACAGGCGAGCACGACCTTGCCGCCGCCCGCTACCCACTTCCCGAAGTCGCTCATGGTCTTGAGGTTGTTGGCGGCGGCAACGTCGCGCCGCACCGCCAGCGCCCAGGCGTTGCTGGCCTTGGCGGGTGTGAGCCAGACGATGCGGTTGGCGGCGTAATCGAGCCTGGAACCGAGCTCGTACCCTTGCTGTAAGTCCTTCCAGGCGGGGTTGGACGTGACGTTGAAGAAGAACCCCGCGTTGCCGGTGTACTCAACGTAGAGATCGACCTCGCCGGAGATGAGCGCTCTGCGAACGACCGGTGTTGCACCGATCTTGGTTCGATCCACTGTCTGCATCCCATTTGCTTTCAGCAACAGGCGAATCATCTCCCCGATCATCGCCGACTCGCTCGAGAGCTTCGAGGAAACGATGACCGTCGCCTGCAGCGGGAGCGACATGGTGAGCGTCAGCGCCGCCACGCATAGCGACTTCAGAATGTTCGCCACCCCTCACCCCCTGCCGAGCGCCACAACCGTGGACCCGCGCAGCGCCGCACACTGTCGGTAGTTGCTGTGCGCGTCAAGCCTGCGCAAGTGCGTGTGCCGGCCAGCCGAAGCGCTCTATGATGGCAAACGCAGATGAATCCGGTACCGAAATTCCACCCGACACCAGCGGGTGCCGAACGCGTGTCGAGCGGTCGTTATTCCCTCTGGCGCCTGTTTCGCGAAGGTCTCACCGGCCAGCGCGGCTGGTCGCGCGCCTGGGCCAAGGCGGCACCGCGCTCGCGCTATCGCGTCGTGATCGTCGGCGGGGGTGGTCATGGACTGGCGACGGCCTTCTACCTCGCCACCGAGTACGGCATTACCGACGTGGCGGTGCTGGAGAAAGGCCCGATCGGGCTTGGCAACGTCGGGCGCAACACGACCATCATCCGCTCCAACTACTTCCACCCGGACAATATCCGCTTCTACGAGTTCTCGCTGAAGCTGTGGGAAGGACTCGAGCAGAAGCTCAATTTCAATGCGATGGTGAGCCAGCGCGGCACGCTCAACCTGTTTCACACCGAGGCGCAGCGCGATCTTTTCACGCGGCGCGCAAACGCGATGCGGTTGCTCGGGGTGGATGCGGAGTCCTTGAGCCGCGAGGCGGTGAAGGCGCTGGTGCCGCTCGTTGACCTCGACAATGGCCGCTACCCGGTGCTTGGCGGGTTCCTGCAGCGCCGTGGCGGCACGGTTCGCCACGACGCGGTCGCCTGGGGCTATGCGCGCGCCGCCTCGGAAGCGGGTGTCGACATCGTCGAGCACTGCGAGGTCACTGGAATTCGGCGCGACGGCCGACGGGTGAGCGGCGTCGAGACCAGCCGCGGGTTCATCGCATCCGATACGGTGTGCCTCGCGGTGGCCGGGCATTCCTCACGCCTCGCCGCGATGGCGGGACTTACGCTGCCGATCGAGAGCCACGTGCTGCAGGCCTTCGTGAGCGAAGGCATCAAGCCGGTGCTCGATGTCGTTCTGACCTACGGTGCCGGACACTTCTACGTCAGCCAATCGGACAAGGGCGGACTCGTCTTTGGTGGCGCCATCGACGGCTACAACAGCTACGGCCAGCGCGGCACGCTTCCCATGGCGGAAGAAGTGGCCGCAGCGGCCATGACACTGCTGCCGGGTCTTGCGCGGCTGAAGGTGCTCAGGCAATGGGGCGGCGTCATGGACATGAGCATGGACGGCTCGCCGATCATCTCCAGGACGCCGGTCGAGGGCCTGATCCTCAATGGTGGCTGGTGCTACGGTGGCTTCAAGGCGATCCCGGCCGGAGGCCTGACGACAGCGCACCTCATCGCGCGCAACGCTCCGCACCCGGTCGCCGCTCATCTTGCCTTGGAGCGCTTCGCCGTCGGGCGCACCGTCGATGAGCGCGGCACCGGCCCGTTTCCCTACGCTCACTGAAGAGGCGCCAATGCTTCGCATCCCATGCCCGTGGTGCGGTGAACGCGACGAAACCGAGTTTCGCTATCGGGGCGACGCCAGCGTGTCCCGGCCCGCCGGCGATGCGGGACTTGCGGCGTTCACCGCCTATGTCTACGAACGCGAAAACCGCTGCGGTTGGCATCTCGAGTGGTGGCTGCATGTAGGCGGCTGCCGCAAGCTCCTGAAGGTGGTCCGCCACACGCTCAGCCACGAGATTCGCTCGGTCGGCGCACCCTGATGCGAGGTCCCCGTCGGATCGCCCGCGGTCTGCTGACCGACGCCGCCCGGCCGGTCGGCTTTCGCTTTGACGGGTGCCGGATGTCCGGGCTTGCCGGGGACACGCTTGCCTCGGCGCTGCTCGCCAACGGCAAGCGCCTGATCGCCCGAAGCTTCAAGTACCATCGGCCGCGCGGCATCGTGACGGCCGGACCCGAAGAGCCCTGTGCGCTTGTCGAGGTGATCGGTCCCGAGGGACGAGAACCTAACCGGCTCGCCACCACGCTTGCCCTGCACGAGGGCCTGGTGGCCGAAAGCCAGAACCGCTGGCCGTCCCTCGGCTTTGATGCGATGGCGCTCAACGATCTCATCGCGCGCTTCTTGCCCGCGGGCTTTTACTACAAGACGTTCATGGCGCCGGGCTGGGCCTGGGAGCGACTCTACGAGCCGCTGATCCGCCGGGCCGCGGGCTTAGGCAGGCTCGAGCCGATCGTGAGCGACACGTCCGCGCCCGCCGAGACGGTGCACGATCACACGGACGTACTGGTGGTCGGCGCGGGCGCCGCCGGGCTCGCCGCCGCGCATCGTCTGGGCGCGTGCGGCCTGCGGGTGATGCTCACCGAGCAGGACGTCGTACTCGGCGGCGGCTCGCTGCTCGATGCGCGCTGGATGCCCTGGCGCGAGCGGCTATGCGCCGGGCTTGCCGGACTTGCCACGGTACGGTGCCTGCCTCGCACAACGGTGTTCGGAGCCTACGGTCACGGCGTGTTCGGTGCGCTCGAAACGCTCGCGCCCGCCGAGGGCGCCCGTTTCGGCGCGCTGCGTGAGCGACTGCGGATCATCCGCGCCAGGCGCGTGGTATTCGCCACCGGTGCCCTCGAGCGCCTCATCGCCTTCCCGGGCAACGACCGTCCCGGCGTGATGCTCGCGGGTGCCGCGCTCAAGTACTTGCGGCACTACGGGGTCGCGGTCGGTCGCCGGCCGGTATTTTTCCTCAACACGGACGAGGCTTACGAGGCGGTGCTCGCTTTGAGCGGCGCCGGTATCGAATGCGCCGGCGTGATCGACGTGCGGGAGAAGTCGCTCGCGGCTGAACGCGCCAGGGCGCTCGGTGTCGAAGTCCATGGCGGCGCGGTCGTCGAGAAGGTTTACGGGCGCAACGGAGTTCGCTCCGTGACAGTTGCGCATCTGAACACGCGCCGTCGCCGCGAGCTCGAGGCGGACTGTCTGCTGATGTCAGGTGGGTATTCCCCCGCGACAGCACTTGCGAATCAGCTCGGCGCACCGCTGCGCTGGCAGGAGGCGCTCGCGGCCTTCACCCCGGATCTGGCAGCCGCGACCGGAAGGGTCGCGGGTGCGGCACGGGGCGTGTTCGGCCTGGCGGCCGCGGTCCGCGACGGCGAGTCCGCGGCGTGTGCGATCGCGGCGGAGCTCAGTCGCAAAGCGCGCGGTGCGGGTCCGGCGCTGGATCTGCCCATCGATCCGGACGCCACACCGATCGCGGCGGTGTGGGAAGTGAGCGGCCGGGGCAAGGCTTTCGTCGATCTGCAGAACGACGTGACTGCCGCGGACGTGCGGCTTAGCTTTCGCGAGGGCTACGAGCACGTCGAGCACATGAAGCGCTTCACCACCCACGGCATGGCGAGCGACCAGGGCCGCATCGGCGGACTGGTAGGCAGCGCGGTCCTGGCGCAGGTGCGCGGCGTGCCGCTGTCCGAGGTCGGGCAGCCGAAGCCGCGCCCGTTCGGCCAACCGGTTCCGTTCGCGGCGCTCGCCGGCGG
>DASWUP010000011.1:0-2029 GCA_036401635.1 Steroidobacteraceae bacterium | reverse complement strand
AGCGAGGAGCTGACGCCCGCGACCATGGACATCGTCGGGCGCACCGGCCCGCACGCGGGCTACATCATGCTCGCGATCTACGAGTTGCGTGGCGATGAACTCACCGTGTGCTATGACCTGCAGGGCAGGGAACGACCGGCGAACATGCAGCCGCGGGAGGATCAGCTGCTGCTGCGCATCACCTACACGCGCGCCGCTATCCTGTTTTCCTAGCTTTCCCGGCTCGCCGGCCACGTGCTGCGGGGCGCGGAGCGCGCTGCGCCGTGCGGCGTGCGCGCTTGGTGCCAGCCCCGGGGCGAGCGGCGCGGCGCAGCTTCTTCAAGCGCGGCAGCCGGATGCGCTCGGCAGGCACGGGGAGCGTTCCGGCGCGCTTCAGCTCCAGCGCCCGCCACAGGTACCACGCGGCCGTCGTCCTGAACGGCTTCCAGCGCTCACCCCAGGCGGCGAGCGCCTTGGGTCGCGGCATGCGGGTAAGACCATACGCGGCGCGAAATCCGCTGCGTACACCGAAGTCATCGACCGGCAGCACATCCGGGCGCCCGAGCTGGAACATCAGCAGCATTTCCACCGTCCAGCGGCCGATGCCGCGCACCTGCGTGAGGCGCGCAACGATCTCCTCGTCCGACAGCTGCGTCAGGGTCGCTCCATCGGGGACCACCGAGCTGAGCGTCTTGGCCGCGAGATCCTTGAGCGCGGCTACCTTGGCGAACGAGAAACCGGCGGCGCGCAGGCTCTCCACCGAGGCGTCCACCACCATGTGCGGTGTTGGAAACGCACCCTTACCGCAGGAGTCGATGAGGCGCTTCAGGATGGTGTTGGCGGCGATGCCGTTCAACTGCTGGTGAGCGATCGCCTGGGCGAGCACCTGAAAGGGGTGGCAATCCTCGGGCGGTGCGAGTTTGCACGGTCCCACGGCGCGGATCAGGCTCCCCAGTACCGCATCCGCCCTGGAAAGATGCGCGAGAATCTGTTTGCTCATGCGGGTCACTTCTGACAGGACGGACAATAGTACGTGGAGCGCTGCCCCTGGGTCACGGCGCGCACCGGCGTGCCGCAGCGGCGGCAGGGCTTGCCCCGGCGTTCATACACATAGAGCCGCTGGCGGAAGTAGCCCGGCGCGCCATCCGCGCCCAGATAGTCGCGCAGCGTCGTGCCGCCGGCGCGGATCGCCTGCGCCAGCACCGCACGCACGCCGCGCACGAGGCGCGCCGCCTCCGCGCGCGACAGGCTCCTTGCCTGCCGCTTCGGCCTGATGCGCGCTCGGAACAGCGCTTCGCTCGCGTAGATATTGCCCACGCCGACCACGAGCCGGCTGTTCATCAGCAATTGCTTGATGGCCACGCGGCGCCGCCGGGTGGTGCGCCAGAGGTAGTCCGCGTCGAAGGCCGCCGCGAAGGGCTCGGGCGCGAGAGCGGCGAGCAGCGGGTGCTGCTGCGGATCACCGCGCGTGTAGAGCAGACTGCCAAAGCGGCGCGGGTCGTTGAATCGTAGCGCCAGCCCCGAATCGAGCACCAGGTCGAAATGGTCGTGGGTCAGGCGTGGGGTCTGCGCAGGCACGACGCGCAGATTGCCGGACATCCCCAGGTGCAGCAGCAGGGTTCCGGACTCCAGGTGCAGCAGCAGGTATTTGGCGCGCCGTCCGGTGCGCACGATGCGCTGACCACTCACCTGCTTCGGCAGGTTGCGCGCCACCGGCCAGCGCAGCCGCGGCTCGTAGACCTCGAGCGCGACGATGCGGCGCCTGAGCGCGTAGGGCCTCAGGCCTCGGCGCGTCGTTTCGACTTCAGGCAGTTCGGGCAAGCGCTTAGCTTGCGCACCGTTACTTGATCTTCGACTCTTTGTAGGCGACGTGCTTGCGTGCCAGCGGGTCGAATTTGCGCACTTCCAGCTTGTCCGGGTGCAGGCGCTTGTTCTTGGTCGTCACGTAGAAGTGGCCGGTTCCGGCCGAGGACAGCAACTTGATCTTGTCACGCATGGGGACTCCTGACTTGGCTGCCGCCGCTAGAGCTTGCGGCCCTGGGCGCGCAGC
>DASWUP010000010.1:0-5129 GCA_036401635.1 Steroidobacteraceae bacterium | reverse complement strand
CCGGTTCTGATAGTCGAGATAGTAGGCGTGTTCCCAAATATCGATCGTCAGCACCGGTTTGAGGTGTTTCGGCAGCGGATCGTCGCTGTTGCCCGTCTTGGTGACGGCGCAGCTCCGACCCATCGAGGACGAGCCACGCCCAGCCTGAACCAAACTGCTCAATTGCCGCCTGCGCGAGTTGTTCCTTTAATGTGGCCACAGTGCCGAATGAGGCCCTGATCTTCTCCTTGAGGGCGGTCGGGACACTATTGCCGCCCTTCGGCGTCAAGCTGTGCCAGTAGAATGTGTGATTCCAGGCTTGAGCCGCGTTGTTGAAGATCGCCGCGTGCTCGAGTTTGCCCGCCGTGCGTAGGATCAAGCTCTCAAGAGACAGATCGGCAAATGGCGTGCCCTCCACCAGCCGGTTGAGCTTGGCAACATAATCCGCGTGATGCTTCCCGTAGTGGAACGAGAGGGTCTCAGCGGAAATCACCGGCTCGAGTGCGTTGATTGCATAGGGAAGGGGTGCTAGCACGTGCACTGCCAAACTCATTGACGCTCTCCTTAGCTCGCGCCTTCAGTTTGCAGAATCGTCGATGCAACGCCTGTCGGTGGTGCACGCGAGGCCGCGTCGGACAGACGAAGTTTGCCAGCTGTAGGAAGTCCCCTACTCGAGAACCCGCCATGAGCCGACGCCGAACCGGGCTCGGTGCCGTCACGTCGCGCGATGCTCGGCCGTTATTCTCACGGCACAGCTTGTTTAGCTGCGGGTGAAGGAAGACGCATGATCGAAACCGCATCAGTCTCGCAGTCCGCCGCACAGGGCACCCTACGCGCCCAGGGCATAGTACGAGCCCGCAATGCGGAACTCGGCGGCCAGCTGCGTGCCGCCGCCATTGAGGGCGACGATGCGAGCATCCAGCGGCTGTTGTCGGAGCTGCTGCGCGTTAAGGGGCTGACCAAGGGCCAACGAGTCTCCCTGCAGCTGAAGGCGCTGTTGAACCTCGTGCAGTCGCTGCGCTTTGCGGCGGTAACGGACGATCTCACCGGTCTGTACAACTGGCGTGGCTTCGTGCAGATCGGCGCGCGGCTGCTCGACGTCGCGACCCGCGATGGGCGCTCTGCCCACCTCGTCTACTTCGACGTGAACGATCTGGAACGCATCAATGCCACCATCGGCCGCTCCGCGGGCGATGTCCTGATCCGGCAGACCGGCAACTTCATGCGCGACCTGTTCCCGAGCTACGGGGTCTATGAGGTCCTCGGCCGCCTCAGCGGCAGTGAGTTTGCCGCCGTGACGATGAGTTCGCAGTACGCCTCGCGCGGCGCGATCATGCTGCGCGCCAGAGGGCCGCAACCGCGAGGCTCAGATCTTCCCGCGCTGTCGCTGAGCGTGGGAGTCGCGCACTTCAATTCACGGCGTCCCGTGGGCATCGACGAGCTGCTCGCGGTCGCCAAGCAGGCAGCACACGAGCACAGACGGGGTTCTCAAATCGCGTCGTCCGAGATGACCCCCCACCCGGTCCGACGCGCTTTTAACGGCCTCGAGGCGGAGAACGCGATGTGACGCGAAGGTCCTGAGCGAGTCTGCGCGCTACCACGGATGGCGGCGCGGTCACGGACGACCATATGCCAGGGATGGCAGCGGGCTCAAGGTCGGCAAGGATTTCAGACTCCGCTCAGCGTCCCTAAGTCAACGCCTCCCCGCCTCCGAGGCCGCTCCTTTTTTAGCCCGAGAACCCCGCCCGGCTGGCCGGCACGCCAGCCAGTGCGCGCGCCGCCGTAACGTCCGGGGGTTGTGTCACAATGCCGCGATCGACCGCGCAAGAAGGCATTCGTGTCCTCGCCGAGCCCCTCACCAGAGGTCGAAAAGGTCTTCGTTTCGGTCGAATCGCTGCTGCGCGATTCGATCGAACTCGCGATGCACATCGTGCGCAGCGGGTTCAAGCCCACGTTCCTGGTCGCCATCTGGCGAGGCGGCGCCCCGATCGGCATCGCGGTTCAGGAAGCTCTCGAGTACCACGGCATTCACGTCGATCACATCGCGATCCGCACCTCTTCCTATACCGGGATCGATCAGCAGGCCAAGGTCGTGCGGGTCCACGCGGTGGATTACCTGGTCTCCCACCTGGCGTTCGAGGACGAGTTGCTGATCATCGACGATGTGTTCGATTCCGGGCGCAGTCTTGAAGCGGTCATCGCCGAACTGCGGCGCCGCTGCCGGCGGAACCTGCCTGACAAGATCCGCATAGCGACGATCTACTACAAGCCGGAGCGCAATCGCAGCTCCCTGCGGCCGGACTACTACATTCGCTCGACCAACAGCTGGCTGGTCTTTCCGCACGAGATCCAGGGTTTGACGCGCGAGGAAATCCTCGCGCACAAGCCGGTCAGTGCGAGCTTCTTCAACAAATAATCAGGAGAGCGCGGCGAACTCGCGGATCTTCTTCAGCCAGACACCCTTGTCCGCCGCCGGCAGGAAGGACGCCTCGATCGAGTTACTTGCGAGTTGCGCGACCTCGGCCCGCGAAAGCCCGAGCGCCTCGCAGACGGCAAGATAGTTCTCGGCAACGTAACCACCGAAGTACGCCGGATCGTCGGAATTTACGGTCACGCACAGGCCGCGCGCCAGCAAGCGCTTGAGATTGTGGTCTTGCAGGCGATCGAAGACTCGCAGCTTCACGTTGGACAGCGGGCACATCGTGAGCGGCATGCGCTCACGCGCGAGGCGCGCCACCAAGGCCGGATCCTCTTCGCAGCGCACACCATGATCGATCCGCCGTACTTTGAGCAGATCAAGCGCCTCGACGATGTAGCCTGGTGGTCCCTCCTCCCCGGCATGCGCCACGGTCAGGAAGCCCGCGCCGCGCACTCGCGCGAAGACCTCGGCAAACTTCCCGGGCGGATGACCCGCCTCCGCCGAGTCCAGCCCAAAGGCTGTTATCGCATCCGCGTGCGCGAGCGCCTGCTCGAAGGTCTGCATCGCCTCCTCAGCGCTCAGATGCCGCAGAAAACACAGGATGAGGCGGTGGGTCATGCCAAGCGTCCGCTGCCCTTCGGCCAAGGCGCTGCGAATGCCGCCGATGACCGACTCGAAAGGCACGCCGCGGGCGGTGTGGGTCTGCGGGTCGAAGAACATCTCGACGTGCACGACACCGTCCGCCCGCGCTCGGCGCAGGTACGCCGAGGTGAGAGCATGGAAGTCGCTCTCGTCGCGCAGCACGGCGGCGCCGGCATAGTAGACGTCGAGGAATGACTGCAGGTCGGAGAAGCGGTACGCCTGGCGCAATGCCTCGACCGAAGGATGGCGCAGCGCCACACCGTGCTTGCGCGCCAGCTGAAACACCATCTCCGGCTCGAGCGTGCCTTCGATGTGCACATGCAGTTCCGCCTTGGGGATCGCGCGCACGAAGGCATCGATCGGGCTCATGGCATGGCAACGTACCACGGATCACTTACCCCGGCACGGCGGGCCTCGCCGCGCGCTGCGGCGCGCCCGCTGCAGCGTGATTGTCGGCACTATGGCCAGCGCGTATGCTCAAGCCGATCGGATGGGCAAGCTCACGATTCATGTTTTGGACCTCGCGACCGGCAGCCCCGCGGCCGGTATGCGCATCGAGCTTCACGACCTGAGCGTGAGTCCGCCGCACCTGTTGGCGCAGGAGCGGACGAACCCCGACGGCCGCTGTGCGAAACCGCTGCTCGAGAGTGGCGCACTGCGCGGCGGCCGCTACACGCTGACCTTCCACGTCGCGGAATATTTCCGCTCCCTGGGAACCAAACTGCCCGACCCGCCGTTCCTCGACGAGGTGGTACTGCGATTCGGCGTTGCCGACCCCGCGCAGACCTACCACGTCCCGCTATTGGTGACGCCATGGAGTTATTCCACTTATCGCGGCAGCTGATGTCCGCCCGGGCCGGCCGCGAAGCTGTGCGAGCGCTGCAGATCGCGTGAACGCACAAGTCCCGGCAAATGACTCGCAGGCCGTGCGCTTCATTCTCGACGGCGAGGTCGTGCGCGTCTCCGGATTACCGCCTTCGACCACCGTACTTGACTATCTACGCGACGTGACCGGACGCACCGGCACGAAAGAAGGCTGTGCCGAGGGCGACTGCGGCGCCTGCACGGTCGTTCTCGGTGAACTCGCCCCTGACGGCACCGGCATCAGCTACCGCGCCGTCAATTCCTGTATCCGCTTCCTGCCGACCATTGACGGCAAAGAGCTGGTCACGGTGGAGAGCCTGCAGGGGCCCGATGGCAGCCTCCATCCGGTGCAGCGCGCGCTGGTCGACTGCCACGCATCGCAATGCGGCTTCTGCACCCCCGGCTTCGTGATGTCGCTGTTCGCGCTGTATCTGGCGCGCGAGTCGCCGGCGCGCGCCGAGGTGCTTACTGCCCTGGCCGGCAATCTGTGCCGCTGCACCGGGTACCGCCCGATCATCGACGCTGGCTGCCGCATGTTTGAATATCCGCAACCGCAGCGCTGGAGCCGCGCGGACGCGCAATCCGCCGCCCGTGCGCAACAACTTCGTGCCCTGCAGCGCCCGGCCGGGTCGGCGCTGCGCTTTGCCGGGTTTCATGCGCCGCGTACCCTCGAGGAGCTGGCGTCGGTGCTGGAGGCGGCACCGGACTCGCTGCTCCTGGCCGGCGGCACCGACGTCGGCCTGTGGGCGACCAAGCAGCTGCGGGATCTGCCCGCCATGGTCTATCTTGGCGAGGTCAGGGAGTTGCAGGAGATCACCGCGGGTGACGCCGAACTGCGCATCGGCGCAGGCGTTTCGCTCACTAGCGGCTGGCGTGCGCTGGTCGCACAATATCCGGCCCTGGCGGAGCAGGCGCTGCGGTTTGCATCGCCGCCGATCTGCAATTCCGGCACCTTGTGCGGCAATATCGCTAACGGATCGCCGATCGGCGATTCGATGCCGGCGTTGATTGCGCTCGGCGCCGAGCTCGAGTTGCGCCACGGCACGCGCCATCGCCGCATCCCGCTCGAGCGGCTGTATCTTGGTTACCAGAAGAGCGATCTGGCACCCGGTGAATTCGTCGTCAGCGTTCTCATCCCGCCACCGCGGGCCGCGCGGCTGTTCGCCAGCTATAAGCACGCGAAGCGCATTGACCAGGACATCTCCGCGGTGTGCGGAGCTTTTGC
>DASWUP010000009.1:0-6451 GCA_036401635.1 Steroidobacteraceae bacterium | reverse complement strand
GCACGTGCGATTGTTTGTCGGACGGGAAGACGTTGACCATGCGGTCCACGGTCTGCGCGGCACCGTTCGTGTGCAGCGTACCCATCACCAGAATGCCCATCTCCGCGGCGGTCACCGCGATGCTCATGGTCTCCAGATCGCGCAGCTCGCCGATCAGGATGACGTCCGGGTCCTCGCGCAGGGCGGAATGCAGCGCGGAGGCGAAGCTCTGGCTGTGCACGCCGATTTCGCGCTGACTGATCAGGCAGCTCTTGCGCTCGTGTACGAACTCGATCGGGTCTTCGACCGTGAGGATGTGACCCTTCACGCGCCGGTTGATGTCGTCGATCATGGCCGCGAGCGTGGTCGACTTGCCCGAGCCGGTTTTGCCCGTGACCAGGATCAGCCCGTTGTTGGCGCGGCTCATCTGGCGTACCGCCTCAGGCATCTTCAGCTCATCGAGCGTGAGCGCCGTGGATGGAATGGCGCGGAACACCGCTCCCATGCCATTCAGCTGGCGCATGACATTGACGCGGAAGCGGCCGCGGTCGGGGAGCGTGTAGGCGAAGTCGGCACCATCCTTGGCCTCGAAGCGATCGAGCGCCGCCTTGGGCATGATCTCGTAGAGCGCCTGCTTGACGGCTTCCGGGGCGAGCCTCTCGGGCTTCAGCGCGGAAAGATCGCCGTACAGGCGCATGCGCGGTGGATCGCCGGCGATGAAGTGCAGATCCGAGGCGCGCTTCTCCAGCACCTCGATGAGCAGCGCGTCGACCTGTGCCACGGGCGCTCGATCCTCAGGCCGCCGAGTTCGCCGCCGGAGGGGCCGCCGGGCCAGCGATGTCGATCTTCGGCAGCATGGTGGTGTCGGTGACGTATTTCTGGAAGGCGCGCTTGTCGCTGGCGTAGGAGTAGGCGTCGTCGGGGTCGATGGTGCGCGCGGCGATGGCGGCGAGCAGCGCCTGGTCGAGCAGCTGCATGCCGAGGTCGCGTCCCATCTGCAGCTGGGTGGGGATCTGGTGCGTCTGCTCGGTCTGGATGAGCTTGGCGATCGCCTTGGTCATCATGAGCACTTCGCAGATCGCCTTGCGGCCGTGTCCGTCAGTGGTCTTCACCAGCACCTGGGTGACCACGGCCAGCAGGCTCTGCGCCAGGAAGCTCTTGGTCTGTTCGCGCTCTTCCACCGGCAGCGCGTCGATGACGCGATCGATGGTCTTGACGGCGCTGGTCGTATGCAGCGTGCCGAGCACCAGGTGCCCCGTCTCCGCGGCCGTCATCGCCATGGAAATGGTCTCGGCATCGCGCAACTCGCCCACCAGGATCACATCCGGATCCTCGCGCATCGCTGCGCGCACGCCTTCTGCGAAGCTCGGGATGTGGGTGCCGAGTTCACGCTGAATGACCTGGCTGTTCTTGCTCGGGTGCACGAACTCGATCGGGTCCTCGAGGCTGATGATGTTGAGCCGGCGCGTCTGGTTCAGGTGATCGATCATCGCCGCCAGGGTGGTCGATTTGCCGGTGCCGGTGGAGCCGGTGACCAGCACCATGCCCTGGTGGAAGTCGCACAGCTTGGTGACTATGGGGGGCAGGGCGAGCCTGTCGAGTGTCGGCACCTCGGCCGGAATGGAGCGGAAGGTAGCGCCGACGCCGGTGTCCTTGCGAAACACGTTGACGCGAAAGCGTCCCCCCTCGGTGGACACGTAGGAGAAGTCGAGGTCGTTCCCCTTGTTGAACTGCTCGTTCTGCGAGCGGGTGAGAATCTCCGCGATGTAGCCTTCCAGCTCCCCTGCCCGCAGGTCGCGGAACTTGATTGGCATCAGATCGCCATGCATGCGCAGCATGGGGGGCACGCCCACTGCCAGGTGCACATCCGAGCACCCCTGCTGTGTGCCGAGCTTCAGAAACGCGTCGATGCGCGCCAAGGAATCGCCCCTTTATGAGTTTGCGCCACGTGCTGTTTAGCCCCTGAGGGGCTTCAGGATCAACAGCTTGTGGCTGGAAATTTGACCGAACGCACGAACTTTGTCAAGGCGCAGGACCAATCCCGCACCGCGCGCCCCGCGCGCGCGGCTAGTGCTTGAAGCGCTCCAGCACCCCGCGCAACTCATCCATAGTCTGGAAGCGCTTGGTCTTGTCGACCGCCATCGCCTTCATGACCAGGTCGGAGAGCCCCGGCGGAAGCGCGGGATTGATCTCCTGGGGCACGCGCGCCTTGCCCTGCACGTGCTGGTACATGACCGACATGTGATCGCCGCGGGAATACGGCGGCACGCCGGTCACCATTTCGTAGAGCATGACGCCGGTGGCATAGATGTCGGCGCGTTCGTCGACTTTCTTGCCGAGGATCTGCTCCGGGGCCATGTACTTCGGGGAGCCGATGACGTAGCCGGTCTTGGTGAGCTGGGTGTCGCCCTCCCGGTGCGCGGCCGCCACGCCGAAGTCCACAATCTTGAGGAACCCGTCCTGGTTGATGAGCACGTTGGCGGGCTTCAGATCGCGGTGCACGATGCCAAGCTGGTGGGCGACCGTCATGCCGGTGCAGATGTCGATGGCGAACTGCATGGCGCGCTTGAGCTCGATCGGCTTTTCGTTCACGACCTCGCTGCCGAGGGTATGCGAGGGGAAGTACTCCATCGAGATGGCGTAGAGCCCTTGGATGTACAGAAAGTCGTAGATACGGATGACGTTCTTGTGGGTGATCTTGCGCGAGTAGCGCAGCTCGTGGACGAAGCGCTTCATCACTTCCTCATCCTGCGAGACGTTCGGGTTCAGGAACTTCAGGATCAGGCGCTCATCGACGACCGTGTCCTCCATCAGCAGCACGGTTCCGAATGCGCCGCGGCCGATGCGGTCGATGTACTTGTAGCGCCCTTCGATGATGTCGCCCGGCTTGAGCGTCTGGATGTCCAGCCTGGCCGCTGCTTCCGCCTGCTTGGTAGCCTGGGCGAGCGCCTGGTCCGAGATCAGCAGCGTCTTGGCTGCCTCGGCCGGGGTGGGTTGCGGCGGACGCACCCCCGCCTCGGCCGCAGTGGGCGTCGTTCCGGCGGCGCTCGGGGTGATGATGCCCGCGATGCGGTTGTCGAGCTCGCTCACCGCCGCCGCCGCCATGCGCGAGATCGTCTGGTCGGGCGAGGCAACCTGCGCCTGCAGCTCGCCGCGCACCTGTTCGGCGCGCCCTTCGTCGGCGACGCGCGACAGTGCCTGGATCGCCTCGATGCGGATCTCGCGCTCGGGTCTGCCAATCAGCGGCAGCAGCATGTCCACGAGCTTGCTGTCGCCGAGTTTGCCGAGCGCGCGCACCACGATCGGCGTGGCCTTGGCGTTGGCCGGGCTCTGCAGCATCTCCATCAGGCGCGGCACGGCGCGCTTGCTGCCGATCTCCGCCAGTGCGTCCACGGCCCGTTCGCTGACCCACCAATCGCTGTCGCGCGTTGCCTGGATCAGCGACTCGACCGCGCGCTCGTCCTTGGTCTGGTTGAGGATCTCGATGGCCGCGCGCCGGATGTCCTCGTCCTTGTCGCGCACCAGCTGCAACACCGCATCGATCACCTTCGGGCCACCGATCTTGCCGAGCGCATCGGCGGCGCGGCTGCGCACCCACCAGTCGCTGTCCTTGAGGGCCTCGAGCAGGTACTTGACGGATTTGGCGTTGCCAATCGCGTTCAGCACTTCGACCGCGGCGCGGCGCGCGTTCTCGTTTTCGTCCTTGAGCACATCGATCAGGTAGCGGATCGTTTCCGGGTGGTTGGCCTTGATGACCACATCGATGGCCCGGTTCTGGACGTCGATCTCCGGATCGCGCAGCAGCGCGCACACGCGCTCGATATCAAAGGGTCCGTCCATGCGCTGCAGCGCCGACAACGTGGCCCCGCGGATCAGCTTGTTGGGATCTTTCAGCAGTCCCTGCAGCGCGGTCTGCACCTCGGGCGTGTTAAAGCGCGCCAGCGTGTTGATGATGTGCACGCGCGCGATGGGATCCTTGCCCTGCAGGCGGCCTATCAGTTCGGGAATCGACTGCTGGTCGGCGATCTCGCCGATGACGCGAAACAGCGCCGCCTTCTCGTTGGGCTCCTGTGTATACGCCGCGGCCAGCAGCTCGCGCACCGTGAAACGCGACTTCTGCGCCGCGATCACCGCCAGCACCGTGGGCTTGGAAATCCCCGGGATGGCGAGCGCCTCGAGCAGCAGGTGCGGCGGATAGTTGCGGCTGCTGGTCAGTGCCCAGGAAATTCCCGAGACGACCCGCGGACTGCCTTCGACCAGCCCGCGCATGAATTGCGGGAACGTCTTCTGGCTGACCAGCCCGGCGAGCACTTCGACGAACGCCATGGTGGCCGCCTTGTCCGCATCGGGCATGGCGGCGAACACGGCCTCGATGGCGCCCGGGCCGACCTCCTTCAGCCGCGCGATCGCCTTCTGCGCGGCCGCGCTCGTGGGATCGTTCGATGACCGGATCTCGGTGACGAGCCGGTCGGCACGCAAGTTCGTGAAAAAGCTCATTCGGCCTTTACCGTCGGGCACAGCTCCTGCACGCATCCAGCGCGCCTTCGCGACCAGAGCGAGGATGCAAGGCAGACGCAGATATCCGGGCCGGCGCCGCGCTGGTCGCGGGTGAACATGAAGTGCGCCCAACCCCCGGGGGATTATGCCACAGCCTTGACGAAGGCCACGGTACCCTTCCTCATGCGCGCCACCCTGCCAACCTCTACAATCCGCTCCTGGATTCATCGGTTTATCGACATGACTTCCGAAGCCTCTGTGAACGCTGTGCGCGCGGCTCTGGACGCGTACTTCGATCCGTACCTGCAGGAGAGCCTGGGCGCGGCGCAGGCGGTGCGCGAGGTGCGCCTGGCGGGCGCGGGCTTCAGCGCGCGCATTGCACTGGGTTTTCCGGTCGGCGGGTACCAGGCGGAACTGACCAGCGCGCTGACCGGGCAGCTTGCCGCCGCGGGGATTTCCGCCCCGCTCACCGTCGAGCTCGAGGCCGACATTCGTGCTCATGCGGTGCAGCGCAATCTGAAGCCGCTGGGGGATATCAGGAACATCGTGGCGGTGGCTTCCGGCAAAGGGGGAGTCGGCAAGTCCACCGTGGCCGTGAATCTCGCGCTCGCCTGGGCCGCCCAGGGTGCGCGGGTCGGTGTCCTCGACGCCGATATCTACGGACCCAGCCAGCCGCTCATGCTGGGTCTGGTCGGGCAACGCCCGACCGCCACCGATGGGCAGCAGCTGCGCCCGCTCATGAGCCATGGCGTGTGCGCCATGTCGATCGGCTTCCTGGTGGATGCCGAGCAGCCGATGGTGTGGCGCGGCCCGATGGTGACGCAGGCCCTCACACAGCTGCTAGAGCACACGCAGTGGGGAACGCTCGATTACCTCGTGGTCGACATGCCGCCCGGCACGGGCGACCTCCAGCTCACCCTCGCGCAGCGCGTGCCGGTCGCGGGCGCCGTGATCGTGACCACGCCCCAGGACATCGCGCTGGCGGATGCCCGCAAGGGGCTGAAGATGTTCGAGAAGGTCGCCGTGCCGGTGCTCGGCGTCGTCGAGAACATGAGTGTTCACGTGTGCTCGAACTGTGGGCACACCGAGCACATTTTCGGTGCCGGCGGCGGCGCCCGCATGGCTCAGGAATACGGCGTGAGGCTGCTCGGGGAATTACCTCTCGATACGCACATCCGCGAGGAAGCCGACAGCGGCCGGCCGACGGTCGTCGCCGCCCCAAGCTCAGCGCGCGCCCGGCCGTACTTCGAGATGGCGCGACGCACCGCCGCGGCACTCGCGCTGCGCGCACGCGATCGCAGCAGCGTGTTTCCTAAGATCGTGGTCGAAGAGACCTGATTCCGTAGCGCGCGTTTCACGCCGGGAAATCACGCTCGATGAGCATCAAGTCCGACAACTGGATCCGGCGCATGGCGCGCGAGCACGCGATGATCGAGCCGTTCGCGGCGGAGCAGGTGCGCGAGGTTGGCGGCAAGAAGATCGTGTCGTACGGCACCTCGAGCTACGGTTATGACGTGCGCTGCGCGAGCGAGTTCAAGATCTTCACCAACATCAATTCCACCATCGTCGACCCGAAGGCATTTGACGAGAAGAGTTTCGTCGACTTTCGCGGCGACGTTTGCATCATTCCGCCCAACTCGTTCGCACTCGCGCGCACGGTCGAGTACTTCCGCGTTCCGCGTAACGTGCTGATTATCACTGTGGGAAAAAGTACCTATGCACGTTGCGGGTGCATCGTCAACGTAACGCCTTTGGAGCCCGAGTGGGAAGGCCACGTCACGCTGGAGTTTTCCAACACGACACCCTTGCCCGCCAAGATCTACGCGAACGAGGGTGTCGCGCAGATGCTGTTCTTCGAATCCGACGAGGTGTGCGCGACGTCGTACCGCGATCGTGGCGGCAAGTACCAGGGACAGCGCGGCGTGACGTTGCCGAAAACCTGAGCGCGTGGGACTCACTCGCGCGTCAGGCTCCT
>DASWUP010000008.1:0-8235 GCA_036401635.1 Steroidobacteraceae bacterium | reverse complement strand
CTGATCGTGCGGATCCCTTAGGGCACGAGAGGTGAGCACGGCGTCCGTTCCGCAGAACCAGCTTGAACGGCGTGCGAACCTTCCTCAGACGACTCATCCAATAAGGCTTGATTTCGCGATACTCGTTCCGCTTGGTCCCGGCGACGATCTGCGCAAACCACTTTCGCTTCAGAGTGGTGGTTATGACGTCCAAAGGACGCTCCCCAAGCTTCCAAGCCGCTGAGGCCGGATCCTAGCGCAGCTTTCGGAAACTCTGGGACAGCTTGCGGATGGGGACTGATGGTCCGAAACTTTACGAAGACTTTACGAAGAGTGCTCGGAGGAAGGCTCTGCGTTACTAATTCATTGATTTAACTGGCGCTCCCTACGGGATTCGAACCCGTGTTACAGCCTTGAGAGGGCTATGTCCTGGGCCTCTAGACGAAGGGAGCGGGGCTCGGGGGCCTTGGGCAAGAGCGCGGTATTATAGAGAGCCATGCTGATTGCTCAAGCCGACAGGCAGGGAAATTGAACCCCCCCGACGCGTCCGTCGCGACGCCTGCCGCTGCTCCCCGGATCATCCCGCGGTCCGAGCACGCGATTTCCCGCTCCCACATCTCGCCCAACGCGTTGCGCGTGCTGTACCGCCTGCGCGATGGCGGATTCGCGGCGTTCCTCGTGGGAGGGTGTGTGCGTGATCTGCTCCTGGGACTTGAGCCGAAGGACTTCGACGTCGCAACCGACGCACTGCCGGAGGAGGTGAAGCGGCTGTTTCGTAATTCTCGGCTGGTGGGCCGCAGATTTCGTCTCGCGCACGTGTTCTTCGGCCGGGACGTGATCGAGGTGGCCACGTTTCGTGCGACCAGTGCGCCCTCGCAGGGAGATGAGCCGCTGCCGGAGGCCGATCCCGAGGATGGCGAGGCGCCCGAGCTCGATGAGCCGCAGCTGGAGGTCGAGCCCGACGCGCCGCCAGCGCGCTCGCCATCGCAGCGTTCCGCCCGCGGCCCTACCGAGCAGGACCCCGATGCCACCGCCGAGCTCATGTTCGATGCCACCAGCGGACGCATCCTGCGCGACAACGTCTACGGCACCATTGACGAAGATGTCTGGCGGCGCGACTTCACCGCCAACGCGCTGTACTACAACATCGCGGACTTCTCACTCTGGGACTATGTCGGCGGGGCGCAGGACATCGCCGCGCGCACGCTGCGGCTGATCGGCGATCCGGAGACGCGTTTTCGCGAGGACCCGGTGCGCATGCTGCGCGCTGCGCGCTTCGAGGCGAAGCTCGGCTTTCAGATCGACCCCGCCACGGCGAAGCCCCTTGGGCCGCTGCGCGATCTGCTCGCCGGCGTGCCGCCGGCGCGTCTGTTCGATGAGACGCTGAAGCTGTTCCTGAACGGACACGGTGCGCGCAGCTTCGAGGTCCTGCGCCGGCGCGGCCTGCTGGCGGCGCTGCTGCCGACGGTGGACGCTTACTTCAACAGCCACCCCGCAAGCCTGGTGCTGAAGCTGCTGCTGCAGGGCCTGAAGAACACCGATGCGCGGGTTCTGGCCGACAAGCCGGTGACGCCGACCTTCCTGTTCGCGCTCCTTTTATATGGGCCGATTGCCGGCATCATCGAGTCAACCCCGCCCGAGCGCTGGCATGATCTGCCCACCATCCTCGACGCGTGCGATCAGGCAATGCGTGAGGCGCAGACGCGGCTCGCCATCCCGAGGCGCTTCTCACTCGGCGTGCGCGAGATGTTCGCCCTGCAGCCGCGACTGGAGCACCCGCGCGGCCGGCGCGCGTTGCGTGTGCTCGAGCACCCGCGCTTCCGTGCCGCTTACGATCTGTTGCTGTTGCGCGCCGAGTTTGGGCTCGCGCCGGGTGAGATGGCGCAGTGGTGGACGCGCCTGCAGGAGGTCCCGGTCGAAGAGCGTGGCCGCATGGCAGATGCGCTCGCAGGCGAGGGTGGCGCGTCCCAGGGACCGCGCCGCGGGGGCCGCAGGCGTCGCCGCCGGCCCAGGACCTCGACCCCGGCCTGACGGAACTCCCGCCATGGAGACCTGGCGCCCCGCCTACATTGGGGTGGGGAGCAATCTGGCGGATCCGCGCACGCAGGTGCTGACTGCCTGCGCAAGGCTCGCGCAAGTTTCGCTCACCCGCGTGGTGTTGACCTCGCGCCTGTACCGCTCGCGCCCCTTCGGCCCGATCGCGCAGCCGGACTTCGTGAATGCGGTCGCAGGCGTGCTCACGCAGCTTGAGTCCTTAGCGCTCCTCGCCGAGTTGCGCGCGCTCGAGACCGCGCTCGGCCGACCGGCGCAGCACGAGCGATGGGGGCCGCGAATCATCGACCTCGATCTCCTTTCTTATGCTCGTGAGCAGCGCTCCGAGGCGCCCCTCACGCTGCCGCATCCCGGGATAGTGGAGCGTAACTTCGTTCTGTATCCTCTGGCGGACATTGCCCCGGATCTCGACCTGCCCGGGCTCGGTCGCGTGGCCGAGCTCAAAGGTCACGTCGGTTCCGAGGGTCTCACCTTGTTGTAGGCGCATGGCGAACGAAGCAGCCCATCAGTTCATCGTCGTCGAGGGTCCGATCGGGGTCGGCAAGACGAGTCTGGCGCGCCGCCTGTGCACCAGCCTCTCGGCGCAGGGAGTGCTGGAGCAGGCGGCACAGAACCCGTTCCTCGAGCGCTTCTACCGCAATCCGCGCGCCGGCGCGCTGTCGACGCAGCTGCACTTCCTGCTGCAGCGTGCTCAGCAGCTCGCCGCGCTCCAGCAAGCCGACCTGTTTGCGCCGGTGCGGGTGGCGGATTACCTGCTGGAGAAGGACCGGTTGTTCGCGCGCGTCACACTCGATGATGCCGAGTACGCCCTTTACGAACAGCTGTATGCGAAGCTCGACATCCATGCGCCCAAGCCCGATCTGGTCGTATACCTGCAGGCCCCGGTCGACGTGCTGCTCGAGCGCATCGCCAGGCGCGGCGTCGATTTCGAACAGTACATCGAGCGGCAGTACCTGGAGCGGCTCAACGAGGCTTACGCCCGCTTCTTTCATGAATTCAAAGCCGCGCCGCTCTTGATCGTCAACGCCGCCTCCATCGACCCGATTGCCAACCAGGGCGACTACGATGAGCTGCTGGCCGCCATCCAACGAATGAGCCGCGGGCGGTTGTACTACAACCCGTTGCGCAGCCGCGCGATCTAGCTACACTCGCATCGCTATGTACACGCACCTGCAACGCGACGCCAGCCGTCCGCCGGTGACGCTCGCGACGCTCGCGCGCATGAAGACCGACGGCGAGAAGATCGCGAGCCTTACCTGTTATGACGCGAGCTTCGCGGTGCTGCTCGACACTGCGGACGTGGACGTGGTGCTGGTCGGGGATTCACTCGGGATGGTGATCCAGGGGTACGACACCACCGTGCCGGTCACCATGGATCACATGGTCTATCACAGTGCCGCGGTGGCGCGCGGCCTGCACCGCCCGTTCCTGATCACCGACCTGCCGTTCATGAGCTACCCCTCGCAGACGCTCGCGCTCGAGCACTCCGTGCGGCTCATGCAGGAGGGGGGCGCGAAGATGGTGAAGCTCGAAAGCGGCGGCAAGCAGACCGAGATCGTGGAGTTCCTCGCCAGCCACGACATTGCCGTGTGCGCCCACCTGGGCCTGAAGCCGCAGTCGGTGCACAAGACCGGGGGCTTTCGCGTGCAGGGGCGCGAGCGCGAGACGGCGGCGCGCCTGCTGGATGAGGCCAGGCGCCTGGAATCGGCAGGCGCCGACATCGTGCTGCTGGAGTGCATCCCGGCGACGCTCGGCAAAGCCATCACCGCGGCGCTGCACGTGCCGGTCATCGGCATCGGTGCCGGACCGGATACCGACGGCCAGATCCTCGTCACCTATGACATGCTGGACATCACCACCGGGCGCAAGCCGCGCTTCGTGCGCAATTTCATGGAAGGCGCGCGCAACAATCTCGAGGCGCTGCAACGCTACGTGCGCGCCGTGAAGCAGGGCGAATACCCCGCCCCCGAACATTGTTTCTAAGCATGGAGACCGTCACCACGATTGCCGCCGTGCGCGAGCGCGTGCGTGGCTGGCATCGCGAGGGCCGGCGCGTCGCCTTCGTACCGACCATGGGGAATCTGCATCCGGGGCACGTGAGCCTGATCGAGGCGGCGCGTCGGGTCGGTGAGCGCTTTGTCGCCAGCATTTTCGTGAACCCCATGCAGTTCGGCCCGAACGAGGACTTCGCGCACTACCCGCGCACGCCGCGCGATGATGAGCGCATGCTCTCGGGGGCCGGCTGCAACCTCATGTTCACTCCGGAGGTCACCGAGATCTATCCGCATGGCGCCGAGCGCGCAACCCGCGTCGAGGTGCCCGCCTTGTCGCGTATCCTGTGCGGGGAGTTTCGCCCGGGTCATTTCGAGGGCGTGAGCACGGTCGTGGCCAAGCTGTTCCACATCGTCGACCCGGACGTTGCGGTGTTCGGCGAGAAGGATTTTCAGCAGCTGACCATCATCCGGCGCATGGTGGCGGACCTGTGCATGCCGGTGGAGATCGTCGCCGCACCGACGGTACGCGACTCCGACGGCCTCGCCATGAGCTCGCGCAACCAGTACCTGAGCTCTGCCGAGCGTGCCCAGGCGCCGAAAATCTACGCCACGCTCCAGGCGGCCGCGCACCGCGTGCGCGCAGGCGATGCGGACTTCGCGAGCATCGAGCGCTCGGGCTTTCAGGCGCTGGAGAGTGGCGGTTTGCGCCCCGACTTCTTCGCAGTGCGCCAGGCTGCGGACTTAGGGTCGCCGCGACCCGGGACACAGGAGCTGGTCGTGCTCACCGCCGTGCGCATGGGGCGGGCCCGCCTCATCGACAATGTGCAAGTCACGCGCTCCTGAAGGCTCTGCCCCATGGACGTGATCCGGCCCGACCTGACCATGCGCCCGTTCGCGATGAGCGTGGAGCGTGCCATGGACGCGCCCGCGGCGGCGCTGTACCGCGCCTGGACGGAGCAATTCGACCGGTGGTTCGCAGCTCCCGGGACGCTCTTGATGCAGCCGAGGATTAACGCGCCGTTCTTTTTCGAGACGCGCTATCAGGACTCTCGTCATCCTCACTATGGACGGTTTCTGCGCCTTGTGCCCAATGCGCTCATCGAGTTGACCTGGGTTACGGCCGTGGGTACGCAGGGGACCGAGACCGTGGTGACCGTGGAGCTGAAAGAAAAGGGCAGCGGCACACAGTTGCGGCTCACGCACGCGGGTTTTCCGGATGAGGCCCTGTGTCAGCGGCACCGTAAGGCGTGGCTTGAGGTGCTGGCGCATATGAACGAAGTGTTTCGCGCGCAGCGCTGATCATTTTGCGCCCTGTTGCATGAGCGCTAAGCACGCGCTCACCGCGAGCTCCGGCTTCAGGCCACGGGCCGGTGTTGCTGCAGTGCCCACTCCACGTGCTCGCGCACCATGCTTGATGAGTCCTCGCGCCGTTCCTCGAGCGCACCGATGACATCCGGCGCAGTCGGGGCGTTGCCGAGCGCCACGGCGAGGTTGCGCGACCACCGCTCATAGCCGATGCGGTAGATCGCCGAGCCGCGCATGCGCTCATCGAACTGCGCGGCGCTCCAGCGAAACAGCTGCGGCAGCGCTGCGGCATCCAGTCCATGACGCACTTTGAAGTCCGGGTTCGCGGCTGCGCGCGCGAACTTGTTCCAGGGACATACGAGCTGACAGTCGTCACAGCCGTAGATGCGATTGCCGATGGCCTTGCGCAGCTCGACGGGGATGGCGCTGTGGTGCTCGATGGTGAGATAGGAAATGCAGCGCCGCGCATCGAGCCGCCAGGGTGCAACGATCGCCCCGGTGGGGCAGGCCGGGATGCAGGCCTGGCAGCTGCCGCAGTGGGCACTCGCTGGCTCATCGACCGGCAGTGGCAGGTCCGTCAGGATCTCGCCGAGAAAGAACCACGAGCCGCGCTCGCGCGAGATGAGGTTGGTGTGCTTGCCGATCCAGCCGAGCCCGGCCTCGCGGGCGAGCGCCTTCTCGAGCACCGGGGCGGTGTCAACGCACACCCGGTAGCCGAAGGGTCCGATGCGCTCGTGCATTTCCGTGGCGAGCGTGGCGAGAGCGCGGCGCAGGGTCTTGTGGTAGTCGCGCCCCAGAGCGTAGCGCGACACGTAGGCGAGGCGCTGATCATCCAGCACCGCCTGCGCATCCTGCGCCTCGGCCGGCCAGTAATCCATGCGCGCGCTCACGACACGCGCCGTGCCCGGGAGCAGCTGCTGCGGCCGGCTGCGCATGACGCCGTGGCGGTCCATGTAGTGCATCTAGCCGTGGAAGCCGTCGTTCAGCCACTTGAGCAGATGCCGCTCATCTTCCGGAATGTCGATGCTGGCGACTCCCAGGGCATCGAAGCCGAGTGCGCGGGCACGCTCGGTCAGCTCGCCTCGCAGCGCGCCTAAGTCAAAGGAGGCTGTTGCCGTCATGGGACTACCACCCGTCAGTATAATGACGTCATGGCGTTGCCGATTGCTTTGTACTCCACGGCGCAGGTGCGCGCCCTCGACGCCCACGCAATCAATGAGCTGGGAATCGCCGGCTACACGCTCATGAAACGTGCAGGCGAAGCGGCGCTGCGCTACCTGCGCACGCGCTGGCCGACGGCGCACCGCATCGTCATTGTCTGCGGCCGCGGCAACAACGCCGGCGATGGCTACGTGCTGGCGCGCTTTGCGCACGCCGCGGGACTCACCGTCACCGTGCTCAGCGCCAGTTCCCCGGATGAACTGCGCGGGGACGCGCGCCAGGCGTACGAGGACTTCAGGGCCAGCGGCGGTGCGGAGAGCGTGTTTGCCCCAGAGCGGCTCGCCGCAGGCGAAGTCATCGTGGACGCCTTGT
Source organism: Steroidobacteraceae bacterium (assembly GCA_036401635.1). Taxonomy (GTDB): domain Bacteria; phylum Pseudomonadota; class Gammaproteobacteria; order Steroidobacterales; family Steroidobacteraceae; genus 13-2-20CM-66-19. The sequence goes on along the minus strand of DASWUP010000008.1, from coordinate 1,372 downwards.
TGGGCACGGGGCTCAAGGGGGGTGTGCGCGCAGATCTCGCAGAGGTGATTCGCGCCATCAACTCAAGCGGCAGGCCGGTGTTTGCGCTCGATATGCCCTCGGGGCTTGATGGCGATGCCGGTGTTGCGCTCGGGGAGGTCATTCGCGCGGATGCGACCGTGACGTTCGTGGGTTTAAAGACCGGGCTTCTGGTCGGCGACGGTCCGGAGTTCGCAGGAACTGTGTTTTTCGACGATCTGGAGCTTGCGCCGGCGCCGTCTGAGCACCTCGCGCCACGCCTGACGCGCATCGTCGAGTCGGAAATCCACGAGGCGCTGCCGCGCAGAGCGCGCTCGGCGAACAAGGGCAACTTCGGGCGTGTGCTGATTGTCGGCAGCGGCACCGGCATGCCGGGAGCCGCGCGGCTCGCGGGCGAGGCGTGTCTGCGAGTGGGAGCGGGACTGACGACCGTGGCGGTGGCGGCCGAGAACGTCACGGCGATCGCCGCCGGACGGCCCGAGCTGATCTGTGTGGCCCTGACCGGTGAGGCCGTGCTCGCAGAGGCGATCGGCCGCGCCGAGGTCATCGCGGTGGGACCGGGGCTCGGGCGCTCAGCGTGGGCGCGCGCCGCGTTGAACACCGTGCTCGCCAGCGGCAAGCCGCTGGTGATCGACGCCGATGCGCTGAATCTCCTCGCCGAGAGCGGGGCGCCTGCGCGCGAGGACTGGATCCTGACGCCCCATCCGGGGGAGGCGGGGCGCCTCCTGGGCCTGAGCGCGCAGGACATCCAGCGCGATCGTCTCGCGGCACTCGAGCGTCTGCTCGATCGCTTCCACGGCACCATCGTACTGAAGGGCGCCGGCACGCTGGTCGGAGCCCGTGGCCACACGCCCGGGGTGTGCGAGCAGGGCAATCCCGGCATGGCGACCGCGGGCACTGGCGACGTACTCACCGGCGCGATCGCCGGGATTCTCGCCCAGTGCCGCGACCAATGGAGGGCGGCGCGTGTCGGGGTGCTGGTGCACGCCATGGCCGGCGATGCCACGGCTCGCGGTGGGGAACGCGGGTTGCTGGCGAGCGATCTGGCGCGCGAGCTGCACAACTGCGTCAATATGTGAAGTCCTCATGCGCGTGCATGCCAACACCGCCGAGGACACGGAGCAGCTCGGCCGGCGGCTCGCCAGCGCCCGCCCGGCGAAGGATGCGGGGCTCGCAGTGCTGTATCTGACCGGTGAGCTCGGCGCGGGCAAGACGACGTTCGCGCGCGGCTTTCTGCGCGCACTCGGCGTGGCGGAAGCGGTGAACAGCCCGACCTATACGCTCCTTGAGCTATACCCGGCGGGCGCACTCACGGTCGTGCACGTTGATCTCTACCGCGTGCGAGCGGCTTCCG
>DASWUP010000007.1:0-2639 GCA_036401635.1 Steroidobacteraceae bacterium | reverse complement strand
CGCGCAGCTCCGCCTTGAGGCTGCAGCCCACGCCGCAATAGGCGCAGGTGGTGGTTACGGCGCGCTCGGGGGCGCCTAAGCCGATGATCGATTTCTCGGTGAGGGCCGCGGTCGGACAGGCCTCCACGCACGCGCCGCACGAGACGCACTCGGACTCGAGGAACGGCTGATCCTGGCTGGCGGACACTTTCGAGTCGAAGCCACGGCTCTGGATGGTGAGCGCGAAGGTGCCCTGCACCTCATCGCACGCGCGCACGCAGCGCGAGCACACGATGCACAGATTCGGGTCGAAAGTGAAATACGGATTGCTTTCGTCCTTGGGCTGGCCCAAGTGGCGCTTCCCGCTGCTGTACGGGGTCGACTTGACCCCCAGCGCCTCCACCATGGCGTGAAGCTCCGTGCGCGCCTCCGCCGCGGTTGGCTCGCGTTCGATCGGATAGTCGGAGAGATACAGCTCCATCACGCCGCGGCGCAGCTGCAGGAGCTTGTCGGACTGGGTGCGGATCTTCATGCCCGCCGCCACCATGGTCGTGCACGAGGCCGGGTAGCCCTTGCGGCCCTCGATCTCGACCAGGCACAGCCGGCAGGAGCCGAAGGCCTTGAGCGTGTCGGTCGCGCACAGCTTCGGCACCTTGACCCCGCTTAAGGCCGCGGCCCGCATGACGGAGGTCCCCTCGGGGACGGTGACCGCATGGCCGTCGATCTCGACCGTGACGGCGCCGGCGCCGTTCACGGGCACTGGAGTACCGAAGTCCTCGTAATCTATCGCATACATGTTCAGCCTCGCTCGCGCGCCTAGCGTACCCGTGCGCGGAAATCTTCCCTGAAATGCTTGAGGGCGCTCTGCACCGGAAACGGCGCCATGCCGCCCAGCCCGCACAGCGATCCCTGCACCATGGTCTCACACAGCTCTTCCAGCAGCCGCACGTTCCGCTCCCCGTCAACACCTTCGAGAATCCGGTCGATGACTTCGACCCCGCGCGTCGAGCCGATCCGGCACGGCGTGCACTTGCCGCAGGATTCGATGGCGCAGAATTCCATCGCGTAGCGCGCCATGCGCGCCATGTCGACGCTGTCGTCGAACACCACGATGCCGCCGTGCCCCAACATTGCGCCGATGCCGGCGAGCGCCTCGTAGTCGACCGCGGTATCGAACTGCGACGACGGAATATAGGCCCCGAGCGGCCCGCCGACCTGCACCGCGCGGATCGGCTTACCGGTGGCGCTGCCGCCGCCGTAATCGTACAACAGCTCGCGCAGGGTGAGCCCGAAAGCGCGCTCCACCAGGCCGCCGCGGCGGATGTTGCCCGCGAGCTGTATGGGCAGCGTGCCGCGCGACTTGCCCATGCCGAGAGTCGCGTACGCCTCGGCGCCGTGCTGCAGGATCCACGGCACGCTCGCGAGCGTGACCACGTTGTTGACGACCGTGGGTTGCCCGAACAGGCCCTTGATCGCCGGCAAGGGCGGGCGCACCCGCACCTCGCCGCGCCGGCCCTCCAGGCTCTCGAGCATCGAGGTCTCTTCGCCGCAGATGTAGGCGCCGGCCCCGAGCCGCACCTCGAGATCAAAGCGTTTACCGCTGCCGGCGACATCGGCGCCGAGGTAGCCCGCCTGGCTGGCCGCGGCGATCGCGGTACGCAGCGCGCGCAGCGCGTGCGGGTACTCGGCGCGCAGATAGATGTAGCCCTGAGTGGCACCGACCGCGACGCCGGCGATGGTCATGCCCTCGATCAGGGACAGCGGATCGCCTTCCATCAGCATGCGATCAGAGAAGGTGCCGGAATCGCCCTCGTCGGCGTTGCAGGTGATGTACTTCTGTCCCGGCGGCTGATCGAGCACCGTCTTCCACTTGATGCCGGTCGGGAACGCCGCCCCGCCCCGCCCGCGCAAACCCGAGGTGCTGATCGCCTGCACGATGGCGGCCGGCGCCATCGACAGCGCCCGGGTCAGTCCCTGGTAGCCACCGTGCTTCACATAATCCGCAACGCTCGTCGGATCAATGACGCCCACACGCTCGAAGGTCAGACGCTGCTGACCCTTGAGCCAGGGGATCGCCTCCGCGGCCCCGAGGGATAAGGCATGTGAGCCGCCGTCGAGAAAGTCCGCATCGAAAAGAGCCGCAACGTCGGCGGCGCTCACGGGTCCATAGGCGAGCCGGCCGCGAGGCGTCAGCACCTCGATCAGCGGCTCGAGCCAATACGCGCCGCGCGAGCCGTTACGTACCACCCTGACGGCGGCGCCGCGTCGCGCGGCCTCGGCGGCAATCGCCTGCGCAACTTCACCGGCCCCAAGAGACAGGGCGCCTGCGTCACCGGGTACATAAACGAGCGCTGTCATGGCGAAGGCGCGGCCTGCGCGACCAGCTCGTCGAAGCGCTCGGGCGTGACCCGGCCAGAGAGCCGGCCGTCGAACATGAGCGCGGGCGAACACGCGCAATTTCCCAGACAATAGATCGGCTCAAGCGAGAAGCGCCCGTTGGCGCTGGTCTGGTGAAAGTCGATGCCGAGTCGGCGCCGCACGTGCGCGGCGAGCGCTTCCGCGCCCATCGACTGGCAGGCCTCGGCCTGGCACAGGCTCACGGTGTGAGTGCCCGGAGGCGAGCTGCGACAATAGTGATAGAAGGTGACAACGCCATGTAC
>DASWUP010000006.1:0-6045 GCA_036401635.1 Steroidobacteraceae bacterium | reverse complement strand
AGTTCCTCGTAGCGCTGCAGTCGCGCCTTGCTCTTCGCCTGGCGCGCCTTGGGGTTCTGCCGCACCCACTCCAGCTCGTGCGCCAGGCTCTTGCGCAGCGCCTCGCTCTCGCGTTCCTCGAGCGCCAGGCGCTGCTCTTTCTGCTCGAGCCAGGAGGAGTAGTTGCCGTGCCACGGGATACCGTAGCCGCGGTCCAGCTCGAGGATCCATTCCGCGACGTTATCGAGGAAGTAGCGATCGTGCGTGACCGCGATCACCGTGCTCGGATACTGCTCGAGGTAGCGCTCGAGCCAAGCGATCGACTCGGCGTCCAGATGATTGGTGGGCTCATCGAGCAGCAGCATGTCCGGCGCCGACAGCAGCAGGCGGCACAGCGCCACGCGGCGGCGCTCCCCGCCCGAGAGCGTCGCAATGCTCGCTTCCCACGGCGGCAGGCGCAGCGCATCCGCGGCGATCTCGAGTTTGCGCTCCAGCTCCCAGCCGCCGGCGGCATCGATTGCGTCCTGCAGCTGCGCCTGGCGTGCCAGCAGCGCGTTCATTTCCTCCTCCGCCAGCGGTTGCGCGAACCTCTCACTGATGTGGTTGAATTCCTCGAGCTGCCGGAAGCTCTCCCCGACCCCCTCCATCACCGTGGTGCGCACGTCCTTGGCCGCGTCCAGCTGCGGCTCCTGCGGCAGGAAGCCGATGCGGATGCCGCTTTGCGGGCGCGCCTCGCCGTCGAAGCTCGTGTCGAGGCCGCCCATGATCTTCAGGAGCGAGGATTTTCCGGAGCCATTCAGGCCGAGCACGCCGATCTTCGCGCCCGGAAAGAACGAGAGGCTGATGTCGCGCAGGATGACCCGTTTCGGCGGCACCACCTTCGAGACACGGTTCATCGTGTAGATGTATTGAGCCATGCAAACAATTATGGTCGAGGCCGGCGCCGATGGCGATGCCTCGCCGGCCGCCGTTGCGCGGCGCTGTGTTAGGCTTCGCAGTTGAGGGATACGACCCTCAGGGGGCCTCACGACCGACATGAGCAGCGTGGGTGTGGTCGTCAGCGAGCGCCTGGCTCGCTACTCGTTCGGCGATGGCCATCCGTTCGGGCCGGATCGTCACGCCGCTTTCGTGCGCGAGTTCGAAGCGCGCGGCCTCGACCGGCGCGTGCGTGTGCTCGAGCCACGCACGGCCTCCGATGAGGAACTGCGCTCGTTTCACAGCGCCGCCTACCTCGAGTTCGTGCGGGAACGCTCGCTGAACGGTGGCGGATTTCTCGATGCCGGGGACACGCCGGCCTTCCGCGGCGTGTACGAAGCGGCCGCATGCGTGGTCGGCGCCACCCTGAGCGCCATGGAGGCGATCATGCGGGGTGAATGCCGCCGCGCCTTCGTGCCGATCGCAGGCCTCCACCACGCCGCGCGCGATCGCGCCGCCGGCTTTTGCGTGTTCAACGACTGCGGCGTGGCCATCGAGCTGCTCAAGCGTGCCGGACTCAAGCGCGTCGGCTACGTCGACATCGACGCGCACCACGGCGACGGCGTGTTCTACGCGTTTGAGGAGGATGCCGCGGTGGTGTTCGCCGACCTGCACGAGGACGGGCGCTACCTGTATCCGGGTACCGGAGCACTCGAGGAGACCGGCCGCGGCGCGGCGACCGGCACCAAGCTCAACGTGCCGCTGCCTCCCGGCGCCGATGACGAGGTCTTCGCCCGCGTGTGGCCGCACCTCACCGCGCACCTGGAGAAGTTCGCGCCGGAGTTCATCATCCTGCAGTGCGGCGCCGACAGTGTCGCGGGCGATCCGATCACCCACCTGCGTTTCTCGCCGCGCGTGCACGGGCGCGCGGCCCGCGAGCTGGCCGCGCTCGCCGACCGACTCGGTCACGGCCGGCTGCTCGCCCTGGGAGGCGGTGGATACAACCGCGACAATCTCGCCCAGGCCTGGACCGCGGTAGTAGAAGGCCTGCTATAGACACGCCGCGCCGGCGGCGCGCCGCGACAAGGGCAGCTGCCGCATCGTTCCGGTACAATTCGCGCCCCCCCTTTTTCACACCTCGAGGCGGCGCCGCGCATGTTCCGGACGACCATGAATATCGAAGGCTTCGATCCCGAACTGGCGCGCGCGATACAAGGCGAGCGCCGCCGCCAGGAGCAGCACGTCGAGCTCATCGCCTCGGAGAATTACGCCAGTCCGCGGGTGCTGGAGGCGCAGGGCTCGGTGCTCACCAACAAGTACGCGGAAGGCTATCCGGGCAAGCGCTACTACGGTGGCTGCGAGTACGTCGACGTGGTCGAGCAGCTGGCGATCGAGCGCGCCAAGCAGCTCTTCGGCGCCGACTACGCCAACGTGCAGCCGCATTCCGGATCGCAGGCGAACGCGGCGGCGTACCTCGCGCTGGTGCAGCCAGGTGATGCCATTCTCGGCATGAGTCTCGATCACGGCGGTCACCTCACGCATGGCGCCAAGGTCAACTTCTCCGGCAAGCTGTTCCGCGCCGCGCAGTACGGCATCCGTGCCGATACCGGCGAGATCGATTACCAGCAGGTGCAGCGCCTCGCCGAGGAGCACCGCCCGAAGATGATCGTGGCCGGCTTTTCCGCGTACTCGCGCCTCATCGACTGGGCGCGCTTCGCGGCCATCGCGAAGAGCGTCGGCGCGTACTTCGTGGTGGACATGGCACACGTCGCGGGCCTGGTGGCGGCCGGGATCTACCCCAACCCGCTGCCGCACGCCGACGTGGTGACCACCACCACGCACAAGACACTGCGCGGCCCGCGCGGTGGGTTGATCCTGGCGCGCGCCAACGAGGAAATCACCAGAAAGCTGAACTCGATGGTCTTCCCCGGCACCCAGGGCGGTCCCTTGATGCACGTCATCGCCGCCAAGGCGGTGGCGTTGCTCGAGGCCCTGCAGCCGGAGTTCCGCGACTACCAGCGCCAGGTGCTCACCAACGCACGCGCCATGGCGGCGCGGCTCGCCCACCACGGCTATCAGATCGTCTCGGGCGGCACCGACAATCACCTGTTCCTGATGAGTCTCGCCGATCGCAACATCACCGGAAAGCACGCCGACGCGGCGCTCGGCCGCGCCTACATCACGGTGAACAAGAACGCCGTGCCCAACGACCCGCGCCCGCCGATGGTCACGAGCGGCTTGCGCATCGGCACACCCGCTGCCACCACACGCGGCTTCAAGGTGCGCGAGGTGGAGCAGGTGGCGGATTTCATGGCCGAGGTACTGGACGCGGAAGGAGCGCCGGCGGTGATCGAACGCGTGCGGCCGCAGGTGCTCGAGCTGTGCGGGCGCTTCCCGGTCTACGGGCCGTAGCATCCGCGGGGAACACGCCGCATGTACTGTCCGTTCTGCGGCCACCTTGAGACCAAGGTGACCGACTCGCGACTGGCGGGCGAGGGCAGGCAGATCCGCCGCCGCCGCGAATGCCTGAAGTGCGGCGAGCGCTTCACGACCTTCGAGTCGGCCGAGCTGCTCATGCCGATGGTGATCAAGGGCGATCGTGGGCGCGAGGCGTTCGATGAGGTGAAGCTGCGCGCCGGCATGGAGAAGGCGCTCGAGAAGCGCCCAGTGCCGCGCGAGGAGATCGATGAGGCACTCAGCCGCGTGGTTCACAAGGTGCGCAGCCTCGGCGACCGGGAAGTGTCCTCGCGAGCGATCGGTGAGCTGGTGATGGAGGAACTGCGCCACCTGGACGAGGTCGCCTACGTGCGTTTCGCTTCCGTGTACCACCAGTTCCAGGACGTAGAGGCGTTTCACAAGGAGATTCAGCGCTTGAGGAGTGCGCGTCCGCCAGCGGCTGCCGCCCAACCGCGCGCCCGCAAGCGCGCGCCGGCGCGCGCCGCGAATCGCGATCAGCTGCCACTGCTGCCGGCGGAGCCTGCGGCGAACGACGCCACGCCCGGCTCGGACGGCAAGAAGTGACCCGCCCTGACATGCCGATGAGCTGCAGCTATGTTCTCTGACTTCGACCGTCTGGCGATGCAGCGCGCGCTCACTCTGGCGGCGCGCGGGCTTGAAACCACGGACCCGAACCCGCGCGTCGGTTGCGTGATCGCGCACGGCGCGCGCATCGTCGCTGAGGGCTGGCATGAGCGCGCCGGTGAAGCGCACGCGGAAGTCGCCGCGCTGCGCGCGGCCGGGGCGCAGGCCGCGGGCGCGACGGTGTACGTGACGCTCGAGCCGTGCAGCCACCAGGGCCGCACACCGCCGTGCGTCGAGGCGCTCACCCAGGCGCGCGTGGCGCGCGTCGTGTACGCGGCCACCGATCCCAACCCGCAGGTCAAGGGCGTCCAGGCACTGCGCAGTGCCGGGATCGCGGTCGAGGGGGGGCTGCTCGAGCAGGAAGCGCTGGAGCTCAACTGCGGGTTCGTCAAGCGCATGCAGCAGGGGCGGCCGTGGGTGCGGGTCAAGCTCGCCATGAGCCTGGACGGGCGCACCGCGCTCGCGAGCGGCGCGAGCCGCTGGATCACCGGCGAGGCCGCGCGGCAGGACGTGCAGCATTGGCGCGCGCGCAGCTCCGCCATCCTGACCGGAATAGGAACGGTGCTCGCCGATGACCCGCAGCTTGACGTGCGTCTGCCCGATTCATCCGGCCACGGCACGCGCCAGCCGCTGCGCGTGGTGCTCGACCGTCGCTTGCGCACGCCGCCGGCTGCGCGGTTGCTGAACGCGGGCGGCGAGGTGTTGATTCTGACGGCGCTTGCGGCCCTGCAGGATGCGCGCGCCGGCGCGCCCTTGAACGCACGCGGCGTGCGCATCGAGTCGGTGCCGGTGGTCAGCGAGCGGCTGGCGCTCGGCGCGGTGCTCGAGAGGCTCGGTGAGCTGGAAGTCAACGAGCTGCAGGTCGAAGCAGGACCCACTCTGGCGGGCGAGCTGGTGCAACAGGCGCTGGTGGACGAGCTGCTGCTGTACCTGGCCCCGAAGCTGCTCGGCGACAAGGCACGACCGCTCGTCGAGCTGCCGCAGCTGTCTGAACTGAACGCGGCACCCGCCTTCACGCTCATCGACACCCAGCACCTTGGCGATGACCTGCGGCTGCGTTTGCGGCCACGCGCGAGTTCCGCGCGCGCGGGAAGTGGCTGAGACGGGCCGCACTGCTGTGTTTACCGGAATCGTCCAGGACATCGGCAGGGTACGAGCGCGCGAAGCCCGGCGCGGCGATGTGCGCCTGCAGATCGCCTGCGAGCGCCTCGACCTGTCGGGGGTGCGCGTCGGCGACAGCATCTGCGTGCAGGGTTGTTGTCTTACCGCGACGGCGCTGCAGGGGCGCACGTTCGCGGCCGACGTATCGCGCGAGACGCTCGCGCTCACCACCCTCGGTGAACTGCAGCTCGGCTCGGCGGTGAATCTCGAGCCCGCGCTCAGGGCCGGGGATGCGCTCGGCGGACACCTCGTGTCCGGACACGTTGACGGTGTTGCCGAGGTCCTGGCCATGAGTGGCGATGCGCGCTCGCTGCGCCTCACCATCGGCGTACCGCCGGCGCTCGAGCGTTTCCTCGCCCCCAAGGGCTCGGTCGCCGTGGATGGGGTGAGTCTCACCATCAACGCAGTGCAGCAGGGGAGCTTTGGTGTCAACATCATTCCCCACACCCAGTCGAGTACCACTCTCGGCGCCCTCGCCATCGGGGCGCGCGTGAACCTCGAAGTCGATCAGGTAGCGCGATACCTTGATCGGCTTTTGCAGGCTTCCGCAGTCATTCGCTAGTCCGCCTATTAGTCGCTTTAGATCAAGTACTTAGTACCCGCTATCCTTCGCCAGATTTCGCTGGCATTCACTAGTAACTGACGGTATCTTAGACGGTACATCGACTCCTCACCCAGAGATGATACCGTCAGATGCTCACCGACAAGGCCGTAAAGGCCGCTAAACCCAAGCCCGGCAAGCGTTACCGCAAGCTCTCCGATCACGGGGGCCTGTACCTCTTCTGCACCACCGACGGCACGCGCTCCTGGCGCTATGACTACCGCCTCGCTGGGCAGCGTAAAACCTTCTGTATCGGCCTATACCCGGATGTCTCCCTAGCCGAGGCCAGGGACCACCATACGGCTGCC
>DASWUP010000005.1:0-2832 GCA_036401635.1 Steroidobacteraceae bacterium | reverse complement strand
CGAGCGCCTGGCGGCGCAGCTCGCTGAAACTCGTGACCGACAGCACATCCGCGGGAATGCCGTAGTCATCCTCGAGAATTTTCACCGCCGCGAGACACTCGCGCAGGATCGTGCCCGAGCCCAGCAGTGTCGCGCGCACCTTGCCGCGGCCGCCGGTCTGCAGCAGGTAGCCACCACTCAGGATGCCGGTCTCTGCGCCCGGCGGAATCGCCGGCTGCGCGTAGTTCTCGTTCATCAGGGTGCTGTAGTAGAAAATATTCTCCTGCTCGGTGTACATGCGCCGCAGCCCGTCGTGAATGATCACGGCGAGCTCATAGGCAAAGGTCGGATCGTAGGCGACGCAGTTCGGTACGGTGGTGGCGACCAGCTGGCTGTGGCCGTCCTGGTGCTGCAGGCCCTCTCCGGCAAGCGTGGTGCGCCCGGCAGTCGCGCCCAGAAGGAACCCGCGCGCCTGCATGTCGCCCGCCGCCCAGATGAAGTCACCCACCCGCTGGAAGCCGAACATCGAGTAGAAAATGTAGAACGGCACCATGTTGATGCCGTGATTGCTGTAGGCGGTGCCGGCGGCCATCCACGAGCACAGCGAGCCGGCCTCGTTGATGCCCTCCTCGATCATCTGCCCCTTCTTGTCCTCGCGGTAGGACATGAGGGTCTCCGCGTCCTGCGGCGTGTACAGCTGGCCGACTGAAGAATAAATGCCGATCTGGCGGAACAGGCCCTCCATGCCGAAGGTGCGCGCCTCGTCCGGGACGATCGGCACTACGTTGCGGCCGATATTCTTGTCCTTGAGAAGAATGCCGAGCGCACGCACGAAGGCCATGGTGGTCGAGATCTCGCGCTCTGCCGTGCCCTCCAGCAGCGATGCGAACGCCTCGAGCGGCGGGATGACCAGCGGCGCGGCGGTGCGACGGCGTACCGGCAGGAAGCCGCCGAGCGCGCGGCGCTTTTCCATGAGGTAACGGGCCTCTTCGGATCCCTCGTCAGGCCTGCGAAACGGCAGCCCGGCAAGATCGGCATCCGACACCGGAATATTGAAGCGGTCACGGAAGGCGCGCAGGTCCTCGTCAGAGAGTTTCTTCTGCTGGTGCGCGACCATCTGACCTTCGCCGCCCTTGCCGAGGCCGAAGCCCTTGACGGTCTTCGCGAGAATCACGGTCGGCTGGCCCTTGTGGCTCATCGCGGCGGCGTAAGCTGCGTACACCTTCAGGGGGTCGTGGCCCCCGCGGTTCAGGCGCCAGATCTCCTCGTCGGACATGTTGGCGACCATCGCCTTGAGCTCGGGGTACTTGCCGAAGAAATGCTCGCGCGTGTAGGCCCCGCCCTTTGCCTTGAAATTCTGGTACTCCCCGTCCACGCACTCTTCCATCACCCGGCGCAGCAATCCCTGGGTGTCGCGCGCGAGGAGCGGATCCCAGCGCGAACCCCACAACACCTTGATGACGTTCCAGCCGGCTCCGAGGAAGGCGGCCTCGAGCTCCTGGATGATCTTGCCGTTGCCGCGCACCGGGCCATCCAGCCGCTGCAGGTTGCAATTGATGACGAAGATCAGGTTGTCGAGGCCCTCGCGCACCGGCATGGTTAGCGCGCCCATCGACTCCGGCTCGTCCATCTCACCGTCGCCGAGGAACGCCCAGACTTTCTGGTCCGATGGCTTGACGAGCCCGCGGTGCTCCAGGTAGCGCGTAAAGCGCGCCTGGAAGATCGCCATCATGGGACCTAGGCCCATAGACACGGTGGGGAATTGCCAGAAGTCGGGCATCAGCCACGGGTGCGGATAGGACGAGAGCCCGGTCCCGGGGCCGCCCGCCTCCTGGCGGAAGTGCCGCAGCAGCTCCTCGCTGAGACGCCCCTCGAGATAGGCGCGTGCGTAGATACCCGGCGAGGAATGCCCCTGTACGAACACCATGTCGCCGGGATGCTGCTCTGAAGGCGCGCGCCAGACGTGGTTGAATCCCACCTCATATAGCGTCGCGGACGAGGCATAGCTCGACAGATGTCCACCGTACTCGGAGGACTTCTTGTTCGCCTGCAGCACCATCGCCAGCGCGTTCCAGCGGATGTACGCCTCCACGCGCCGCTCAAGCGCACGGTTGCCCGGATACTCAGGCTGCTGCCCGGTGGGGATGGTGTTGACGTAGGCGGTGTTGGGCTTGAACGGCAGGTAGGCGCCGCTGCGACGCGTGTAGTCGATGAGCCGCTCGAGCAAGTAGTGCGCGCGCTCCGGGCCATGCACCTTCAGCACCGAATCGATCGATTCGAGCCACTCGCGCGTCTCAACGGGATCCAGGTCTTCCAGCTTCGGTGATTCGGTCATGCGATCTGCTCGGGCGCGATCTGCGCGATCCGAAGCCTCTCACGCCGCCCTCGCGGAGGGTGTACCGCGCGCGTGTTGTGCTCTGGTCGCGTTAGAATGAGTAATGATGGCGAGCAGCGACAGGTAAAGCAAGTGAGCTCAAGGGCTTCGGCCGCTCGCGGCGCTGCTTTGCTGCCCGCTGCGCCGGCGCCGGCGATCGTCAAGGCTCACGGCCAGGGCGCCGATCAGCTCGATGCCGTGCTCGCGATCGCGGCGCTCCCCGCCGCGGCGGCGACGTTCCGGCTGCTGCCGGATGCTGCGCGCTGGCGGGAACTTGACGCGCGTGCGCCAGCGCGCGCCGGCTCCGTGCGCACCACCGTGCTCGCCAATCACCGTCACACGCTCGCCGTGCTCGGCTACCTCAGCAGCGACGCCAGCCCCTTCGCACACCTGGCGCTCGCCGGCCGCATGCTCAAGGAAGTCGCGGCCCGCAATCCGCAGGTGGTGGGCCTCGCGGCTGCGGGCCCGCGCGCAGCCAG
>DASWUP010000004.1:0-2802 GCA_036401635.1 Steroidobacteraceae bacterium | reverse complement strand
CATCGGCGCGTACGAGGCTGCCGTGGGCGTCGAGGGTGTTGACCCCGACGCCGCCGGCGCTGACGCGCCCGCCGGCATGGCCGCCGCGGTGGCGAGGCTCGTCAGCTGCGCGAGCTGATGCTCGACCTGCTGTTGCTGCGCGCGCAATGAGCGGTTCTCCTGCGCCAGCTGCTGCAGCTGCGCCTGCATCTGCGCCAGCTGCTGCTGCAGATCCAGGAACCGTGCATCGTCCGCGGCGGCGGCAAAACCCGTGCCCCACAGCGCACTGCCGATGAGCGACCCTGCCAGCACCAGCGCCCGAGTTGTGCGGGTAACGATGTTTGGCATGACTCACCACTTTCCCCAGGTTTTCCTGGCGGCCAGAGCAGCGGCAAATGCTAATGCGAATCATTCCTATTAGCAATCAACTTGCGGCACACCTGGGGAATCCTGCCCCGGCTCGTGGGTCACTCCCGCTTTACTTAAGGCGGCGGTAGCAGCGTTTCCAGCCGGTCGATCTTGCGCGGCCAGCCGCGCCGCAGCACCGCGCCGCGCTGCGCGCGCTCCCCCACATAGTCCTGCAGGTCGCGCCAGTCGAGCACCTTCTGCTGCTCACCCGACCAGAGGACGAGACTCGCCTGCGGCGGCACGACGGCCACCGCGGTCATCAGTTCCGCGCGCGCCGCGGCCTTCTTCGCGGGGATGTCGTAGAGCTTGTTGCCTTTGCCGCGCGGCATCTCCGGCACCTCGCTCACCGCGAAGGCGAGGAGCTTGCCCTCGCTGCTGACCGCGGCCACCAGGGAATCCGCCGACGGCACGGGCGCCGGCACCAGAACGTGCGCGTTCTCGGGCACACTGAGCACGGTCTTGCCGGCGCGGCGATCGGTGATCAGATCCCTGAGGCGTGCGGTGAAGCCATAGCCCGCATCGCTCGCGAGCAGCCACAGGTCTTCGGGTTCGCCAATCATCACCCCGGCGAACTTCGCGCCATCCGGGGGATCGAAGCGGCCGGAGAGCGGCTCGCCCTGCCCGCGCGCCGAAGGCAGCGAGTGCGCCGGCAGCGAGTAGGTGCGCCCGGTGCTGTCGATGAACACTGCAGGCTGCAAACTACGTCCGCGCGCCAGCGACTGAAACGCATCTCCGCTCTTGTAGGACAGCGTGCGCGGCTCGATGTCGTGACCCTTCGCCGAGCGCGCCCAGCCCCCGGTGGACAGCACCACGGTTACTGCTTCGTTGGGAATCAGCGTCGTCTCATCGATCGCCTGGGCCGCTTCGCGCTCGATGATCTTGGTGCGCCGCTCGTCGCCGTACTTGTCGGCATCGGCGCGGAGCTCGGCGGCGACCAGCTTCCTGAGCTTCGCCTTGCTCTTGAGCAGCGCCTCGAGCTCGTCACGCTCCGCGGACAGCGTCTTTTGCTCTTCGCGGATTTTCATCTCCTCGAGCTTCGCGAGGTGGCGCAGGCGCGTGTTGAGGATCTCCTCGGTCTGCTCATCGGTGAGCTTGAAGCGCTTCATCAGCAGCGGCTTAGGCTCGTCCTCGCGGCGGATGATGCGGATCACCTCATCGAGGTTGAGGAACGCTACAGCGAAGCCATCGAGGATGTGCAACCGCTTCGCGACCTTCTCCAGGCGATGCGTCAGGCGGCGGGTGACGGTCGTGGTGCGGAACTCCAGCCACTCAGCCAGGATCTCTTTCAGGCTCATCACGCGCGGACGGCCGTCGAGCGCGATGATGTTGAGGTTGACGCGGTAGTTGCGCTCCAGGTCCGTGGTCACGAACAGGTGGTTCATTACTTCGGTCAGATCGACGCGGTTGGAGCGCGGCACGATGACCAACCGTGTCGGGTTCTCGTGGTCGGACTCATCGCGCAGATCGTCCACCATCGGCAGCTTCTTCGCGCGCATCTGCTCGGCGATCTGTTCCTGCACGCGGGTCGGCGACACCTGATAGGGAAACGCGGTGATGACGACGTTGCCGTCCTCGATTTCCCAGGTGGCGCGCGCCTTGAAGCTGCCGATGCCCTTGTCGTAGAACTCCTTCAGATCCGCGCGCGGGGAGATGATCTCGGCCCCCGTCGGCAGGTCCGGGCCCTTCACATGCTTCATGAGCGCCGCGGTCGTGGCCTCGGGATCTTCCAGCAGATGGATGGCGGCGGCGGCCATCTCGCGCAGGTTGTGCGGCGGAATGTCGGTTGCCATGCCGACCGCGATGCCGGTGGTGCCGTTCAGCAGCAGGTTCGGCAGCCGTGCCGGCAGGATCACGGGCTCTTCCAGCGTGCCTTCATAGTTCGGCGTCCAGTCGACCGTGCCGTCGGACAGCTCCCCGAGTAGCACGTCGGCATAGCGGGTGAGCTTCGCCTCGGTGTAACGCATGGCGGCAAAGGACTTCGGGTCGTCCTGCGAGCCCCAGTTGCCCTGGCCGTCGATGAGCGGATAGCGGTAGGCGAAGGGCTGCGCCATGAGAACCATGGCCTCGTAGCAGGCCGTATCCCCGTGCGGGTGGAACTTGCCTAGCACGTCGCCGACGGTGCGCGCGGACTTCTTGTGCTTGGAAACCGCCGACAGCCCAAGCTCGCTCATGGCGTAGACGATGCGCCGCTGCACGGGTTTCAGGCCGTCGCCGAGCGCTGGCAGCGCCCGGTCGAGAATGACGTACATCGAATAGTCGAGGTAAGCCTTCTCGGTGAAGGTGCGCAGCGGCTGGCGCTCGATGCCTTCGAAGTTCAGTTCCTGGTTCTCGGGCTCCATAGCTACACCTGCACTTCCGCGAGGTCGCCCTTCTCCTCGAGCCACTCACGCCGGTCGGCCGCGCGCTTCTTGGCGA
>DASWUP010000003.1:0-7642 GCA_036401635.1 Steroidobacteraceae bacterium | reverse complement strand
GCGCGCATCACGTGCGGCTGATTCCCGTGCCGCGGCTAGCCGACGGCCCGGATCTCGCGGCGCTGGAGGCGGCCTGTCGCGCCCATCGGCCGCGCGCCTTCTTCATGCAGACCCTGCTGCACAACCCGACCGGCTCGAGCGCCGACCCGGCGCACTGCCACCGCATTCTCTCGCTGGCGGAGCAGTTCGGCTTTGCCGTGGTGGAGGATGACGTGTACGGCGATCTATACACCGGCACGGCGGTGCGCCTGGCACAGATCGACGCCTTGCGTCACGTCATCTATGTCGGCAGCTACACCAAGCTCATCGGGCCGGCGCTGCGCGTGGGCTTCATCGCGGCCGACGCCGCGCTGGTCGCACAGCTGGTGCAGCGCAAGGTTCTGTCGGTGCTCTCGGGCTCGACGCTGCTCGAGTGCTTCGTGTCCGAAGTCCTCGATACCGGCCGCTACAAGCGGCACGTTGAGCAGACGCGTGCACGGCTGGCGCGCCTGCGGCGCGATACCCGCGCCGCGCTCGCCTCCACCGGCATCGAGTTCGAGGCTGCCGCGGGCGAAGGGATCTTCCTGTGGGGGCGGGTGCCGGAGAGCGCGCCGGTTGAGCAACTGGTGCGGCGCGCACGCGATCATTCGATCCTGCTGGCACGTGGCTCGCTGTTCTCCGCGGTGCAGGGCTGCGGCCAGTGGCTGCGGTTCAATGTCGCCCACAGCAACAGCCCGCCGCTGGTGCAGTTCCTGCGCGAGTCACTGCGCGCGGCCTGAAAGCTTACCGGGCGTGTGACAGGGGCACCGCACATCCAGGAGGCGGTCGAGTCCGACCTCCCAGGTCTACTGCGTATCTACAACGACGTGCTCGCGACGTCGACCGCAATTTTCTCACACCTCCCGGTGACGCTCGATGAGCGCCGACAGTGGTGGCGCACCCGCGTCGCGCAAGCGTACCCGGTGCTGGTGGCGCGGGATGGAAGCGGTGTGCTCGGGTTTGCAAGCTTCGGTGACTTTCGCGCCTGGCCGGGTTACCGTTTCACCGTGGAGCACTCGGTGCACGTACGCGCCGATGGCCGCGGTCGCGGGGTCGGCACGGCCTTGCTGAGGGCGTTGTTGGCGCGGGCGGCCGCGCTCGGCAAACATGTCATGATCGGCGGTGTGGATGCGGACAACGCGGCCTCCATCCGCTTTCACGAGCGCCTGGGGTTCGAGCAAGCGGGGCACCTGCGCGAGGTCGGCTACAAATTCGATCGCTGGCTCGATCTGGTTTTTCTGCAGCGGCGGATTTAGGACCGTAAGATTGGCGGATGTTCACCGCGGTACCGCCCGCCACGCGGGCTCTGATCCTGATCAATGTCGCGGCGTTCCTGCTGCAGCAGCTCGCCCCCGACCTCATGGCCGGCTTGTTTGCGCTATGGCCGCTCGGCAGCGAACGGTTCGGGCCCTGGCAGCTGATCACCTACGCCTTCCTGCACGGCAACCTGGTCCACATTTTTTTCAACATGTTCGCGCTGTTCATGTTCGGGCGCGCCCTGGAGATGCTGTGGGGGGGCCGGCGCCTGGTGATGTTCTACTTGGTGTGCGTGCTCACCGCGTCCCTCACACAGCTGGCCGTGCAGAGCGGCTCCGGCGTCCAGGAAGAAGTCATCGGCGCCTCGGGTGGGGTGTTCGGCGTGCTGCTCGCCTTTGCCTGGTATTTCCCCAGCCAGCGCATCATCCTGCTGTTTCCACCGATTCCCATGCCGGCGTGGCTGTTCGTGACGGTGTACGGCGCCCTCGAGCTGTTCTTCGGCGTGACCGGCCGGCAACAGGGAGTGGCGCATTTCGCTCACCTGGGCGGCATGCTCGGCGGCGCGCTGTGCATCCTGTACTGGCGGGCGCGGCACCGCTTCAGTTCGTAGTTCGCGCCGCTGCGATTCTGACCGGCCCACGGCGCGTGCCGCAGGCATCGCACAACAGAGCGTTGCCGAAGCGGCTGCGCCCGAAGGTGCGGCCGTCGGGCAGCGATACCCAGTTGCCGCCGCCCTCGACCTGCGCATCGACCAGGCGCACGTGCAGGGCACAGGCCGGATTGGCGCAGAACGGCACCCCGCGGTCGAGCTCCATGTCCACCGTCAACACATCCTCCGCGGCGCGCGCGTGAGTGCGGCCAGCGGCAGCGGGCAGGTGCAGTAAGCGCATTCGCAGCGCCCTTCAGGTGCAGTCCTTCAGGTCACAGGGTGTCAGCGGCTGTTGACGCGACTGTGACGCGCCCATGGCAGATCGATGACGCGCTCAGCGCGTGCATCCTCGGTGCCACCTGAAGTATTCAGCTTAACAGTGTGATATTACAGAAAAGTTTATCCGTAGTTGAATTCCGCACCAAGCCACGGTCACAATCGCGCGCTTTAAGCCCAACTCATGATCAAGACCGAACACCTCACCAAACACTACGGCTCACTCGCGGCGGTCGATGACGTGAGCTTTCAGGTGGGTCCGGGAGAAGTGCTGGGATTCCTCGGACCCAACGGCGCCGGCAAGACCACGACCATGCGCATGCTCGCCGGGTTCATCACGCCAACTTCCGGCAGCGCCGCCATCTGCGGCCACGACGTCGAGACCGAGCCGCTCGCGGCCAAGGCCGCCCTCGGGTATCTGCCCGAAGGCGCGCCGATCTACGGCGAGATGACCGTGCGGCGCTTCCTGGCGTTCGTCGCCGACCTGCGCGCACTCGAAGGCGCGCGCCGTGAGCAGCGCCTCGCACATGTTATCGAGCACCTGCAGCTCGGCGCCGTGCTGGAGCAGACCATCGAGACGCTCTCCAAGGGCTTTCGTCGCCGGGTGGGTCTCGCCCAGGCGATCGTGCACGACCCGCCGGTGCTGATTCTCGATGAGCCCACCGACGGGCTCGACCCGAACCAGAAGCACGAGGTGCGCACGCTCATCAACGACATGGCGCGCGACAAGATCATCGTCATCTCCACGCACATCCTCGAGGAGGTCGACGCGGTGTGCACCCGGGCGATCATCATCTCCCGCGGCCGCATCGTCGCCGACGACACGCCCGCGGGGCTCGCCTCCCGCTCGCGCTATCACAACGCGGTCTCCATGCAACTCGAGCAACCCGCGCAGCTCGCCGGCGCCCGCGACGCCGTGGCCGCACTGCCCGCGGTCGCGCAGGTCGAGGTGAGTGAGCGCGATGCCCGGCTCACCGCCGTGCCGCATGCTGGCGCGACCATTCTGCCGGAACTCTCCGAGCTCGCCGCACGGCAGGGACTGAAGTTGAAGGAACTGCACCTGGAGCCGGGACGCCTCGACGAAGTGTTCCGGACCATCACCGCCTGAGGACCCTTTAGGACCATGCGCAACGTGGGCATCATCATGCGCCGCGAGCTCGCGAGTTACTTCGCGACCCCGCTGGCGTACGTTTTCATACTCATTTTCCTCGTGCTCGCCAACGCCTTCACCTTCTACCTGGGGGGCTTCTACGAGCGCGGCCAGGCGGATCTCGACCCGTTCTTCACTTTCCACCCGTGGCTGTATCTGTTCCTGATTCCGGCGATCTCGATGAAACTGTGGGCCGAGGAGCGCAAGTCCGGCACCATCGAGCTGCTGATGACCCAGCCGGTGGCACTGTGGGACGCCGTGCTTGGCAAGTTTTTCGCCGCCTGGATATTCACCGCGCTCGCCCTGGCGCTCACTTTCCCGCTGTGGATCACGGTCAACTACCTGGGCCATCCCGACAACGGCGCGATTCTGGCCGCCTACTTCGGCAGCCTGTTGCTCGCCGCAGGCTTTCTCGCCATCGGTTCGTGCATGTCAGCGCTGACGCGCAACCAGGTGGTGGCGTTCATCCTCGGCGTGGCGGGGTGCTTCGTGTTCCTGCTGGCCGGCTTCCCCCTGGTGCTCGATGTCTTTCGGAGCTGGGCACCGCAAGCGCTGGTGGATGCGATCGCCTCGCTGTCGTTCCTCACCCATTTCGAGTCCATCGTCAAGGGCGTCATAGACGTGCGCGACCTGTTGTACTTCGTGATGTTGAGCGGCTTGTTCCTGCTGGCGACCGCGATCGCGCTCGCGCTGCACAAAGCCGATTAGCGGGAGCGGATTCAACCCTATGAGAAAACGCTCGACACTCGGCGGCGGCGCCCTGCTGGCGCTCGCGCTGCTGTTCATCGGTCTCACGATGCTGTTCAACCACGCGCTGCGCGGCTGGCGGCTCGATCTCACGCAAAATCGTCTCTACACCACCGCGGCCGGAACCGACCGGATCCTCGCCAGCATCAAGGAGCCCATCAACCTGTATTTCTTCTTCTCGGAGAAGACCGCGGGGCAGCTGCCGCAGCTGAAGACCTACGGCGTGCGGGTGCGCGAGTTCCTCGAGGAGCTCACGATGCGCGCCGGCGGCCGGCTGCGGCTGCATGTGATCGACCCGCAACCGTTCTCCGAAGAAGAAGACCGCGCCGCCGAGCTCGGCGTGCGCGGCGCGCCGGTGGGAGCGACCGGTGCGCAGTTCTACTTCGGCCTTGCCGGAACCAACGCCACCGATGGCCACGCCGCCATCGAGTTCTTCGATCCCAACAAGGAGCAGTTCCTCGAATACGACGTCGTGAAGCTCGTCTATCAACTCGCCAACCCCAAAAAGCCCGTGGTGGCCTGGCTGTCCTCGCTGCCGATGGCTCCGGGCTTCGATCAGCAGAGCGGGCAGATGCGCGAGCCGTGGGTCGTCTACAGCGAAGCGCAGCAGCTCTTTGACCTGCGGCCGCTCGATCCGGCCGCGACCCGGATCGACCCGGACGTGAACGTGCTGGTGCTGGTGCACCCGAAGGACCTCTCGCCGGCGATCCAATTCGCCATCGACCAGTACGCGCTGCGCGCCGGCCACATCCTGGTGTTCGTCGACCCGCTCGCCCAGACCGATCAGTCCGGTGCCGACGCGCAGAATCCGATGGCGCGCATGGGGGCCGACAAATCATCGCACCTGGCCACACTGCTCGGCGCCTGGGGCGTGCAGTTCAATCCCGGCGAGGTGGTCGCCGACCGCGGCCACGCCTTGTCGGTGACCCTGCGCCAGGGAGAGGAGCCGGTCGAGCACCTGGGCGTGCTCGGGCTCGGCAAGGAGAGTTTCACGGCCGATGACGTGATCACCGCCGGACTGTCGAACGTCAACCTGGCCACCGCGGGTTACCTCGAAGCGGTCAAGGGCGCGAAGGTGCGCTTCGAGCCGCTATTGCAGTCGAGCACCGACGCCGAGCCCTTGCCGGTCGGGCGCTTCCGCATGCTGTTCGATCCCGCGACCCTGCGCGATGGGTTCAAGCCCACCGGCCGCCGCTACACCTTTGCCGCGCGGGTCAGCGGCAACGTACACAGCGCCTTCCCCGCGGGCCCGCCCGCGGGCGTGCCGCTGGGCCCCGGCCAAACGGCGCTGAAGGAATCGGTCAAACCTCTCAGTCTGGTCGTGTTTGCCGACACCGACCTGCTGTCCGATTACCTGTGGGTGCATCAGCAGAATTTCTTCGGTCAGCGCCTCACGCAGGCCTGGGCGAGCAATGGTGACCTGGTGCAGAACGCACTCGACAATCTCGCCGGCAGCACCGATCTGATCAGTGTGCGCGGCCGCGCCTCGTTCACGCGCCCGTTCGAGCGCGTGGACAAACTGCGGCGTGCCGCAGACGACCGCTTCCGGGCGAAGGAGCAGGAGCTCGAACAACAGCTGCGCGAAACGGAAGACAAGCTCACCGCGCTGCGGTCCAAGGGCGGCAACCAGTCCGCGCTCATCATCACGCCCGAGCAGGAGCGCGAAGTCGAGCACTTCCAGACGCAGAAACTGCGCATCCGCAAGGAGCTGCGCGCCGTGCGTGCCGGGCTGGACGCGGACATCAAGGGTCTGGGCGCGACGCTCAAGATCATTAACATCATCGTGGTGCCGGCGCTGTTCGCCGTGGCGGCGCTGCTGCTGGCCGCGTGGCGTCGCCGGCGGCGCGTAGCACCGGCCAACGCCGCTGCGAGGTGAGCCATGACTCCACGCCGCGTTGCCGCGCTTCTGATCGTCGGGCTCGGCCTGGTTGCCTTCGCCATGTGGATCGCATCCCAGCGACACCTGGAGCGCGCCGCACTCGCCGCGGACCTGGTGTTGCCGGATCTCGAGCGCAGCGTCAACGCCGTGACCGAGGTCGGGCTGCGTAAGGGCGACGGCACGCGCGCGACACTGAAGAAGGACAGCGCCGGCTGGAGCGTGGGCGAGCGCGGCTGGCCGGCCGACCCCGGCAAGGTACGCAAGCTCCTGCTGGATCTCGGCGCGCTCAACATCGTCGAGGAGAAGACCCGGCTGCCGGCAAATTACCCGCAGCTCGGCGTGGAGGATGTCAACTCGCCCAAGGCCACCGGAACGCGCGTCGAGGTCGTCACTCCGGGCCGAACCTGGGCGCTCATCGTCGGCAAGACCTCGGGCGCCAAGTCCGGCTATGTGCGCGTTGCCAGCGCGTCGCAGAGCCTGCTCGCGGCACCGCTCCTCACCGTGGATGCTGACCCGAAGGAATGGCTCGAACGCGCGCTGATCGATCTCGCGCCCGAGCGCGTGCGTCAGGTCGAAGAAAGGCCCAGCGATGGTCCGCGGTTCAACGCCACGCGCGAGCGCAAGGAGCAGACCGGCTTCACCGTGACTCCGCTACCCAAGGGCCGCGAGCTGAGCGGTCCGGGCGCCGCGGACGCCATTGCGGGCTCCTTGAGTTCGCTCACGCTCGAAGATGTCGGCAAGGTGGGTACGGCCGCAGACCCCAAGGCGGCGCACGCGCTGTTCCGCACCTTCGACGGGCTCGAGGTCGACGTCGCCGGCCGCAAGGACGGCACGCGGTCGCTGGTGAGCATCCGCACGCACGCCAGCGCGAAGCAAGCCGAAGCGGAGGCGCACAAGCTCAATGCGCGCCTCGGCGGCCGGGAGTTTCAGATTCCGGACTACAAGTACGCCGGCATTTTTCGTCCGCTCGAGGAGCTGCTCAAGAAGCCACCCGAGCCGGTAAAGAAAAACACCAAGGCGCCCGCGCCAGGCAACGCCAGCGCGCCCGGCAAGGCCTCCTCACCCGACAAGGCCTCCTCACCCGACAAGGCCCCACCCGACAAGGCCCCACCCGACAAGGCCCCCTCGCCCGACGAGGCCGCGGCGACGCCGAAATAGCGCCCGGGATCTACTGACGCTGCGGTTGTACGGCGCGGATAATAAGTTCAGAATATAAATTGGCTAGGTGACAATGACGTTTGCCCACCGCGCTGGGCGCCGCGGCTCGAGAGGCACCGCACCTGCGACCGTGGACAGCCCGGCCTGCTTTCATCACTGATCGCCCGCGAAATTCTGTCCAATCGACCGGGGCCGCCGCGATGGTCTTAGCAATCGTATTGGTTTTGTTGGTCGTTGGCTCCATCCTGTTTCACTTCCTGAGCCCGTGGCATTTCACGCCGATCGCCTCCAATTGGGGCACGATCGATGACACGGTAACGATCACGTTCTGGGTCACGGGGTTTGTCTTCGTGGCCGTCAATTTGTTTATGGCTTATTGCGTGATGCGCTACCGTCACGCCAAGGCAAGCCGGGCGCATTACGAACCCGAGAATAAGAAGCTGGAGGGCGCGCTGGTCCTGTTGACGACCGTGGGCATCGCCGCGATGCTGACCCCCGGCTTATTCGC
>DASWUP010000002.1:0-2021 GCA_036401635.1 Steroidobacteraceae bacterium | reverse complement strand
GGTATCAATGACGCAGGCCGCGGTGATTGGCGTATCGCTCGATGATGGCCGAGTTCTTTGGGAGTACCCATGGACAGGCGGCCGCTCGGGCGGCATCATGCCCATTGCTCACGCCGACTCGCTGATCGTGAGTGCGACGAGCGCGGGCCCTGTCGATCAAGCCGCACCTGCAAGGCGGCGTTTGGACGGTCGAAAAATTGTCTTCGTTTAGCGGGTGCGCTCACGTGATGGCCCCCGGATCCAAAATTCCGTACTTGTACTTTTGTCGCGAGTCTGCCATAAGTGTCGTGTGGCAGATGAGCGCGCGCATCCGACTCCCGACGAACGCGACGATCTGATCAAGCGCCAACAAGACGAAATCACGCGCCTGCGCGAGGAGTTGGCGCGCATGACGCGCGAGCGCGATCAGGCGACGCGGCAGAACGAGCACCTCAAGCAGCAACTCGACGCGGCGCGGCGCGCCGGGTTCCGTCAGGCGGCCCCGTTCGCGAAGGATCGACGGCAGGGCCATGGGGGGCAGCCGGGTCGGCGCGCCGGCACCCAGTACGGACGCCGGGCTCGACGAGCGATTCCCGCGCAAGTCGACGACACGTTCGACGCACCGCTGCCGGCGACGTGTCCCGTCTGTGCGGGCGCGGTGATCGAGACGAGGGTGACCACGCAGTATCAGGAAGACCTGCCGCCCGTGCGACCGATCGTGCGCGCGTTTCAGGTCCATATTGGCGAGTGTCAGCAGTGTGGACGGCGCGTGCAGAGCCGGCATCCGCTCCAAACCTCCGACGCCCTCGGCGCGGCGGCGGCGCAGGTGGGGCCGCAGGCGGTCGCGACCGCCGCCCACTTGCATAAAGAGTGCGGCCTGCCGCTCGGCAAGATCGCGCGGTTCTATCAGCAGCACTTTGGCCTCGCCATCACGCCGGGGGGCCTCGTCTCCGCGCTGCATCGCGCGGCCCGCCAGGCGGCGCCGACCTATGCGGCGTTGCTCGAAACCGTTCGGCAGAGTCCCGTCGTGGTCCCCGATGAAACGGGCTGGCGCGTCGGCGCGACGTTGCACTGGCTGTGGGTGGCCGCCACCCCGCACACGACGGTGTACGCCATTCACCCCGGCCGCGGGTTTGAGCAGGCCGCCGCGCTCCTCGGCGCGGACTTCGCCGGCGTCCTCGTGCGCGACGGCTGGGCGCCCTATCGCCAATTTGATCACGCGGCGCATCAGACCTGTGTGGCCCATCTGCTTCGGCGGGCGTGCGAGCTGCAGACCGATCACCCGCGCGCCCCGCTCCCGTTCCAAGTGCAGGCTGTGTTACAGCAAGCCCTGGCGCTGCGCGACCGGCACGTCACGGGGACGGTCTCGGCCCATGGCCTGGCGGTGGCGCGCGGGCACTTGCAGGCGCGCTTGGCGACCGTCCTCGACCAGTCCAGCACGGTCCCTGCCGTGCGGCGCTTCGCTGGCCATCTCGATCGCGAGTGGTCCGCACTCTTCAGTTTCTTATACGACCCCACGATTGACGCGACGACCTGGCGCGCCGAGCAGGCGCTGCGCCCCGCGGTCGCAAATCGGAAAGTCTGCGGCGGTAATCGCACCCCGTTTGCGGCACAGACACAACAGATCCTCGCGACCCTGTTTCGCACGAGCCGCCAACGTGCCCTCGACCCGCTTCGGATTCTGGGTGACCTCCTGCGCGAGCGTATCCCACGTATCGCTGCCGCTTTGTTCCCCAGCTGACGGCACACGCGCCAGCTCATGGTATGCAACGGTCCCTCACGCGCCTCCATTGGGTACGTGTCTCATGCCCGTTGTCTTATTGACCACCGCCCGCCCCGCTAAACGAAGACGTCAAAGCTTCATCAGGAATCGCTGAATCACTTCATGGACATTAACCTTCTCATTCACGAGCGGGAATCAGAGAGGCTCGATTTCAAGCAGTCACACCACACAGATACGCTCACCTTGCTCCACGACATTCTGTGCTTGGCGAATGCGTGGACGGAATCCGATCGCTTCCTGGTTTTCGGAGTGGCGGATG
>DASWUP010000001.1:0-3171 GCA_036401635.1 Steroidobacteraceae bacterium | reverse complement strand
CCAGCCAACGCATTGCTGCATCAGGCAGGTGCGCGCCTGTCGTACGCGCAGGCACTCGAGCAGTTCGTTCCGCAGACGCTGCCCTCCGGGGTGTATGCATGCGGTAAGGTCAACGGCGTGTATTCGTTCGATGAGCGCCTTGCGGACGGGCGTGCGGCGGGCGAGCAGGCGGCGGGTGGGCTTGGGTTCGGTGCCGAGTCGGCGCGCCGCTCGTGGAGCGCGCCGCTCGAGTGCCCGACGCACCCGTATCCTGTGTTCCGTCATCCGCGCGGCGGGGAGTTCGTCGACTTCGATGAAGACCTCACGGTGAAGGATCTGGAAAACGCCTGCCAGGAGGGATTCGACAGCAGCGAGCTGCTGAAGCGCTTCTCCACGGTCGGCATGGGGCCGAGCCAGGGAAAACATTCCAACATGAACGCGCTGCGCATCCTCGGCAGGATTCGCGGTGAGTCGCTCGAGTCCCTCGGCACCACGACGGCACGACCGATGTTTCATCCCGTGCCGCTGTCGCACCTGGCGGGACGGGGATTCACGCCGGAGCGGCGCACCGCGCTCGACGCAGTGCACGAGGCGCTGGGAGCCGTGTGGATGCCCGCGGGCAACTGGCGTCGCCCGGAATATTACGCGGTGCCGGGCAAATCGCGCGAACAAGCCATCGTTGCCGAGGTACGCGCGGTGCGCACCCGTGTCGGGCTGATCGATGTGGGGACGCTCGGCAAGATCGAGGTGCACGGCCCGTGTGCGGCGGAGTTCCTCGAGAGGGTATACACCGCCCGGTACGCCAACCTCAAAGTCGGCATGACGCGCTACGCGCTGATGCTCGATGAGTCGGGCGTCGTCGTGGATGACGGGGTCGTGGGCCGGCTCGGCCCGGAGTCGTTTTACTTCACGACCACGACCGGTAACTCGGCTACGCTGTTCCGCGAGTTCGGGCGACTCGCGGCCTGGTGGGAGCTGCCGCTCGGGCTCGTGAACCTCACCGGACACTTCTGCGCATTCAACCTCGCAGGTCCCGACTCCCGTGCGGTGCTCGCTGAGCATACCGCGCTCGATCTGGCCGATGAGGCATTCCCGTACCTCGGAATCCGCGAGGGACTCATCGCCGGGGCGCCCTGCCGCATCATGCGTGTTGGTTTCGTCGGTGAGCTCGGTTACGAGATTCATCTCCCGGCGGAGTACGCCGTGGACGTCTGGCAGGCGCTGCGGGCCTCAGGCTCGCGCTTCCAGCTGCAAGCTTTCGGCGTCGAGGCGCAGCGCATGCTGCGCCTCGAGAAAGGTCATATCATCGTCGGTCAGGACACCGATGGGGTGACGAACGCCCTGGAGATCGATGTGTCGTGGGCGCTCAAGATGGACAAACCGTTCTTCATCGGACAGCGCAGCCTCGCCATCCTGCAGAAACAGCCGCGCCGCCAGTCGCTGGTCGGTTTCAGCCTGCCGCCGCAGGCGCAGCTGCGGCCGAGGGAGTCGCAGCTCGTCCTGAGCGCGGGTGAGATCGCGGGACGGGTCACGAGCACCGGCTGGTCGCCGACGCTCGCGCGTTGCATCGGTCTTGCCCTGGTCACGCCGACGCTCGCCGCGGGTAAGCAGCTGCGCATCCGGATCGATGAGGGACGGCAGATCGACGCGGATATCGTGCCGCGGCCGTTCTACGACAACCAAGGTGAACGGCAACGATCCGCAAACCCCGGCATTGCGGACGATGCCCGCCTGGCCCTCCTCAGCGCCCGACGCCGTAACCCGCTGGAAGCCTGGTTCAGAAGCTCCTCGTCCAAGCTGGATGGCGGGGCCGCTCCATTGCGGTTCGAAGTCCTGTCGCGACGCGAACGCTTCGGGTGCAAGGGCCCGGGGGCCGAGGCGTGGCTGGTGGGCGCGGGCTTGCCGGTGCCGCCCGCGCCCAATAGCGCGCAAGTTGACGGTGGCGGCGTGCTGGTCGCACGCTTGGCGAGCGCGGAGTTCCTCGTCGAGAGCGTGGACGGCGGAGCGGAGCGCGTCGAGTTGGCACGGCGGCAGCTCGGATCCGCCGCTCGGCCGGCGCAGGTTTATCCGGTCGCGCGATCGGATCTGGTCATCGCCATCGGCGGCGCTCATCTCAATTTGCTGTTGCGCCAGATCTGCAGCGTCGATTTCGCAGCGGTGCTCGAGTCGTGCGCGCCCCTGTCGGGCCCCGTCACTCTCACCTCCATGATCGGGGTGGGCGTCGTGGCGTTCATCCGCGGCGGCTCAGGCCGGGAACCCGTCCTCACGCTGTGGGTGGACCCGAGCTTTGCGCATTATTTCTGGACGACGCTGCTCGAGGTTGGGCGCGACCTCGGCGGAGTCACCGTCAACGAACGAAGCCACGAGAGGGGATAGGGTTATGGCACGCGATCCGAAGCACGACGTACTGTTTCAGCCCATCAAGATCGGGCCCAAGACCTTGCGCAACCGCTTCTATCAGGTGCCGCACTGCATCGGCGCGGGCTCCGATAAGCCGGGCTTTCAGGCGGCTCACCGCTCGCTCAAGGCGGAAGGGGGTTGGGCCGGAATCAACACCGAATACTGTTCCATTCATCCGGAGTCCGACGACACGCACCGCCTGTCCGCGCGAATCTGGGATGCGGGCGATGTGCGCAACCTGCGGGCCATGACCGATCACATTCACAAGTACGGCGCCCTGGCGGGGATCGAGCTGTGGTATGGCGCCTCGCACGCGCCCAACATGGAATCGCGGGCCACGCCGCGCGGGCCGAGCCAGTACGCCTCGGAATTCGAGACCCTGACGTACTGTAAGGAGATGGACCTCGATGACATCGCCATGGTGCAGCAGTACTACGTCGATGCGGCACTACGCGCGCGCGATGCGGGCTTCGACATTGTCTACGTCTATGGCGCGCACTCCTATCTGCCGCTGCAGTTCCTCTCGCCCTACTACAACAAGCGCCGCGATCAATATGGCGGGTCGGTGGAGAACCGCGCGCGCTTCTGGATCGAGAGCCTCGAGAAGGTGCGCAAGGCCGTCGGCAAGGACTGCGCCATTTCGACACGCTTCGCCGTGGACACCCTCTACGGGCAGGCCGGCATCGAGGCGGAACGCGACGGCGTGAAGTTTGCGCGCATGGCGGACCCGCTCGTCGATCTGTGGGACATCGACGTCGGCGATATCGCCGAGTGGGGCGAGGATGCAGGACC